>JBMOIB010000004.1:0-83394 GCA_049317545.1 Caulobacterales bacterium
GGCTCGTCGAGCCCTGGCCGACATCTTCCGGGCGCATGATCTCGTAGGTCTCGGCATTCTTGAGCATGCCGTCCTGGTGGATGCCGCTCTCGTGCGCGAAGGCGTTCTTGCCGACGATCGCCTTGTTGTACTGGACGGGAAATCCGGTGATGCGGCTGACCATCTGGCTGGCGCGCATCAGGCGGGTCGAGTCGATCTGCGTGGAATAGCCGAGCGCGTCGCCGCGCACCCGCAGCGCCATGACGATCTCTTCCAGCGCGGCGTTGCCGGCGCGTTCGCCAAGCCCGTTGACGGCGCATTCGATCTGGCGCGCCCCGCCCTGCACGGCCGCGAGGCTGTTGGCGACGGCGAGCCCGAGGTCGTTATGGCAGTGGGCGGAAAAGACCACCGCGTCGGCGCCGGGGACGGACGCGATCATGTCCTCGAAAATCGCGCGATATTCATCCGGGAATGAATAGCCGACGGTGTCGGGGAGGTTGATCGTCGTGGCGCCCGCACGGATCGCGGCCTCAACGCACCGGCGCAGGAAATCGCGCTCTGTGCGGGTCGCGTCCTCGGCGCTCCATTCCACATCGTCGGTCAGGTTGCGCGCATAGGCGACGCTGGCGGTCACCGCATCGAGCACGGCGTCCGGCTCCATCTGGAGCTTGTGCTTCATGTGGATGGGCGAGGTTGAAATGAAGGTGTGGATGCGGAACCGCGGCGCGCCCCTGAGCGCTTCGGCCGCGCGGGCGATGTCTTTTTCGCCGGCCCGCGACAGGCCGCACACGATCGACCGCTTGACGACGCCCGCGACCGCGCGGACGGCCTCGAAATCGCCCTGGCTGGAAATCGGAAAGCCCGCCTCGATCACGTCGACGCCCATATGATCGAGCGTCTGGGCGAGTTCGACCTTCTCGGCGAGGGTCATGGCGGCGCCGGGCGATTGCTCGCCGTCCCGCATGGTGGTGTCGAATACGCGGACGTGGCTGCGCGCCGGAGCGGGCGTGGAGTTTTGGTGTGACATGAGAGCGTCTCGGTAAGGCCCGGACAGAGCGGGCTAGGCTGGGATCAAGGCGGCGTTCCCCCGAGGCGTGGGCCGCCTCCCAGGAGGCGACGTCTACCGCGCCCGGGGGCCCGTAAGGCGCCCGGCCAGAAGCGGCAGGAGGAGGATGATCTTGCTCACATGACCTGCATAACGCGCTTTCGCGGAAAAATCTACTCCGCCACGTCCAGTTTCTAAGGGCGCCAGCGCCGGACGAGCGGGCGCGCGATGAACACAATCGCCAGCCACACGACCGCCGCCGCGGCGAGGAACATCAGCGCTCCGGCGTTACGCCCGGAGAACAACTCGCCCAGCCCGTGGCCGGCGAACGCCACCAGCACGATCTTCGGCACGATCCCCACGCCCGTGCCGCCCGCGAACCAGGAGAGCCTCATGCCGGTCGCGCCGAGCGCCATGTTGACGAGGATGAACGGGCCGGACGGCACCATGCGGATGACCAGCGCGGCGAGGAAGCCGTTGTCCTTCACGGTGCCGGCGACCCGGCGGACGAGATCGCCGCCCAGCCGGCTCAAGCCCTGCGCCCCCGTGAGCCGGCCGATGAAGAAACCGACGACCGCCGAGATCATCGTCGACGTCCAAGACAGCACGATCCCTTCCGACGGCCCGAACACCGCAACGGTCGCGGCGATCAGCGCGATCTGCGGCGCGCCGATGAAGGCCAACAGCGTGAACACCGCCGTCACCGCCGCCGGGGCCCACCATGCGCCGCGCAGGTCGCGCAGGAGGGCGCCGACGAAGCCCTGATCGACATTCAAGGTGAAGGCGCCGATCGCCAGCGCCAGGCCAACCACCGCGACCGCCCCGGTCGATATCCAAAACGCGCGGGCGGTCCGCGCGTCCATTTTCGCAAAGAAGTCCAGGAGGTCTCGCACGCGGCCTCGTGGCCCGCCGTCAGCGGAAGGTCAAGCGGGCGCGGCGCCCCAGCGGCGCAGAGCGTCGAAGATGGCGGTGGTAGGCTTGTCGCCCGGCGCGCCGATGTCGTTGTTGATGCTTGCGTGGGTCTTGTCGAACGCAGGCGCCACGGATGCCGCGCCCCCGGCTTTCCGCACCGCCTCCGCGAGCAGGCGCGACTGGCGGGTCGCGTCCGGCCGCTGTGTGTGGAAAATCAGGAACGGCGGCGGCGGACGGGCGGGATCGAGCTGGAACACCGGCGAGGCGTCGCGCCACAGCGCCCCGTCCCTGCCGAACGCGTCGCCGTACATGTCGCCCATGAAGCCGCCGCGGGCGATCAAGGCCTTGGCTTGGGTCGCCACGTCGTAGCCCGCGCCGTCGAGAAGGATCGCGCCCTTGAGGTCGCGCGGCTTAAGCCCGTGGGCGCCGAGCCAGCGCGGGTCGGCCGCGACCAGCGCCGCCAGATGCGCGCCCGCTGAATGCCCCATGACGACGATCCGGCTTGGATCGCCGCCTTGCGCCTTGGCGTTGGCGAACAGCCAGGCGATCGCCGCCGCCACATCCTCGATGTGCGCAGGGTGACGCACGGCCGGCGATAGGCGGTAGTTCAGGCTCGCGTAGAGGTAGCCGCGCTCCGTGAAGACCCTGGCCTTGTCCGCGCCAGCGGGCGGATTGGCCTTGTCGCCGATCCGCCAGCCGCCGCCATGAATGAAGGCGAGGATCGGCCGACCCTGCCCCGGAGCGCCGTAGAGATCGAGGCTCTGCAGGTCGGGATCAACGCCGGGGGTCTCGGCGTAGCGGTAGGTGCGTGGCGCAAGCGCCAGTCGACCCGCCCGGGTGTAGGCTTCGCCCGGCGCAGCAAGACTTGCGGCGGCGAGCGAAGTGATGAGCGTGCGACGATCCATGCCGCTTCAACGTAGGCGAGGATGGATTCCGTCGGAAGCGAACTCAGGCGTGCGCAGATCCGTTCTGCGCGCCGAAGGGCCACCAGCCGCGCTTCTGGCGCAGTTCGGCGTGAACGGGCTTATCCTTCGCGCCGCGCGGAACCATCATGTCGTTCATCGGCGGCTTGAGGCCGCGGATGAGGTCTTCTTCGGCAACTTCGCGGTCACGGACGTCTTGGATGCGGCAGACGTGGCGCTCAGTCGCGCCATAGAACCAGAAGGCTTTGCCCCACTTTTCGTGGCCGAGGAGGCGCTCGCGAAAGCTCGTCGCCTTGCCGACGTACAGGGGCTCCAGGAAGAAGGCGAAGCGCCGGCGCACGAAGACGTAGACGCCCGAAACGCCGTCTGGCGGGATGCCCGCCTTCGTGAGCGTGATCTTGAACCTATATCGGCGCCCGGATTCGCCGCGCCAGACATGCCATCCAAACAAGATCATGCGACGCGCTCCGTTAACCTCTTCGCAACCTCGACCGATGCGGTAAACGAGACGTTAACCGGCCCATCCGAGGACGGAGCCCCACCTTCGGAGATCTCCCCATGCCCGCTCCCGGCGTCGTCCCCGTTTCGCTTCGCGATCCCGCTGCGGCGTTCGCCGACCGGCTGTGGGACTCGTTTGCGCGCTATGGGTTCGCCGTCGTCGCCGACCATGGGCTGGACGAGCGCTTGGTCACTCGCGCCTATGCCGCGGCCAAAGCGTTCTTCGCTTTGCCTGAGACCGAAAAGCTCAAATGGCGGATGCCGGGCGGCGGCGGTCAGCGCGGCTACACCCCGTTCGGCGTCGAAGCCGCCAAAGGCGCGGCAGAGGTCGACCTCAAGGAATTCTGGCACGTCGGGCGCGAACTCGCGCCGGGCCACCGCTTTCGGCCAATGATGCCGGATAATGTGTGGCCGGACGTTCAAGATTTCCGCGCCGCGCTGTACGGCCTCTACGAGGCGCTCGATGGGCTCGGCCTGCAGGTCCTTGGCGCGCTCGCGACCCGGCTGGAGCTGCCTCAGGGCTATTTCGACGCCGCCGTCGGCGAGGGCAATTCGATCCTGCGCCTGCTGCATTATCCGCCGACGCCGCCCAATCCGTCCGGCGTGCGCGCCGGGGCGCATGAAGACATCAACGCCATCACGCTCCTCTTGGGCGCCGAAGAGGCCGGCCTGCAATTGCTCGACCGCGACGGCCGCTGGCTGGAGATCGCGCCGCCGCCGGGCTGCGTCGTGGTCAATATCGGCGACATGCTGCAGCGCCTGACCAACCACGTCCTGCCGTCGACCACGCATCGCGTCGTCAATCCGACCGCCGACCGCGCGCACCTGCCGCGCTATTCGATCCCGTTCTTCCAGCATTTCACGCCGGATTTCCTGATCGAGACTCTGCCGTCCTGCATGGATGCGCAGCGCCCGAACCGCTATCCGCAGCCGATCACCGCGCACGACTATCTGCTCGAACGCTTGCGCGAGATACGCCTCACATGAAGTCTCTCCCCGCTGCGCCGGCGCTGGCCGTCATGCTCGCCGTCCTGTTCGGCGCGGCGCTCGATTCCGCGATCAAGCATCTCGGCGCCACCAACGGCGCGCTGATGCTGTCGTTCGGGCGCTACGTGGCGGGCTCGATCTTCGCGGCGGGCGTCTACGCCCTCACGGACCGGCGGCGCATCGACGCCGACATGCTCCGCTTCCATGCTGGGCGCTCTGTGCTGATCGTGATCTCGTCGACGACGTTTTTTTACGCCCTGACCGTGATGCCGCTCGTTGAAGTGATCACGATCGGCTTTCTCGCGCCGCTTATCATTCCGTTCACGGCCTTCCTGATTTTGCGCGAGCGTCCGTCGCGCGAGAGTCTTGCGGCCGCCCTCGTCGGCTTCGCGGGCGTGCTCGTTGCGGTTTCGGGTCCGCCCGATGCGCACGCGCACCCGCAGCGCGCATTGGGCGTCGCCGCCGCACTCGTCTCGGTGCTGACCTATGCGGTGTCGCTTACCCTGCTGCGCGTTCGCGCAGGCAAGGACGGCGCGCCGCTGACCACCTTGTTCGCGAACGTCCTGCCGGCCCTGATGCTCGCTGCGCCCGCGCTCGCGCTGCATCCGGTCCCGCCAGTCGTTGAATGGCCGTGGTTCGGCTTCGCCGGCGCGATGGGCGCGATGCTGTGGATGCTGATGGCCTGGGCCTATGCGCGCGCGCCGGCCGCCAACCTCGCGCCGCTGGAATACACGGCGCTGATCTGGAGCGCCGCCCTCGGCTGGATCCTGTTCGCCGAAGTTCCGCGACCGCAGGCGCTGGCCGGCGGCCTGATCATCGCGGCGGCCTGCATCGGCCTCGCCTGGACCCAGCAGCGCGCCGCGCGACGGCCCGCGTCAGCTCTCTGAAACGAGCAGCGCGCCGTCCGGACCGAAGAAGCCCTCGCCGACGACGTGGCGCACCGCGTCGCCGCAGCGCTTGACCTGTTCGCCGACGGCGGTGGCGAGCGCCTCGGCCGCCTGCGGCGAGACCTGGCTGAAGGCGGAAAGCGCGACGATCGTGCGGGCGCGGTCGAGCACGCGCACGATAATCTGCGGCCCGCCGCGATCGATGCGGGCGCGGAACTCCTCCATCTCCTCTTCGAAATCCTCGCGCGTCGGCTCGGCTGCGGTGATCGCATCGACCCAAAGTACAGGCTGGCGATCGAGGTCGTAGACGGCGAGGCCCAACGCGTCGGCCTCGACGATCAGATCGAACCCGGCGGCCTTGGTCAGGCGCTTCAGATCGGGGACGTCGAACTTCACGAGTTCGACGCTGATCCAGCGCTGCAACGGCGGGAGGTCTTCCGTCAGCGGCTCGTTTGCGTCGTCGGTCATGCGAACTCCGCTCTGGCTGAGCGCCGCGCGCCGTCGCTCAGTTCCGGTCCTTGTCGACGAGCTTGTTCTTCGCGATCCACGGCATCATTCCCCGCAATTGCGCGCCGACCTCTTCGATCGGGTGCTCAGCGGTGATGCGACGGCGCGCCTTGAAGCTCGGCTGACCGACCTTGTTTTCGAGCATCCAGTCGCGCGCGAAACGGCCTGACTGGATGTCGTCGAGCACGCGCTTCATCTCGGCCTTGGTCTCGGACGTCACGATCCGCGGGCCGGTGACGTATTCGCCGTACTCGGCCGTGTTGGAGATCGAATAATTCATATTGGCGATGCCACCCTCGTAGATAAGGTCGACGATCAGCTTCACTTCGTGCAGGCACTCGAAATAGGCCATTTCCGGCGGGTAACCGGCTTCCGTCAGCGTCTCGAAGCCGGCGCGGATGAGCTCCACGAGGCCGCCGCACAGAACCACCTGTTCACCGAACAGATCGGTTTCGCATTCGTCGCGGAACGTCGTTTCGATCACGCCCGAGCGGCCGCCGCCGATCGCCGAGGCATAGGCGAGGCACGTTTCCATCGCCTTGCCCGACGGGTTCTGGTGGATCGCCACGAGGCACGGCACGCCGCCGCCCTTGGAATATTCCGAACGCACCGTATGGCCCGGGCCCTTCGGCGCGACCATGCCGACGTCGACGTTCACCGGCGCTTCGATGAGCTTGAAATGGATGTTGAAGCCGTGGCCGAAAAGCAGGGTTTGGCCGGCTTTCAGATGGGGCGCGATTTCAGCGTTATAGATGTCGGCCTGCACTTCGTCGGGCGCGAGGATCATGACGACGTCGGCGGTCTTGGCCGCTTCGGCGACGGTGACGACCTTCAACTTCTCCGCCTCGGCTTTCTTGGCGCTGGCCGAGCCCGGCTTGAGGGCCACCATGACGTTCGCCACGCCCGAATCCCGGAGATTGAGCGCGTGGGCGTGGCCTTGGCTGCCATAGCCGACTACCGCGACCGACTTGCCTTTGATGAGGTTCAGATCGGCGTCGCGGTCGTAGTACACGCGCATTTTCTTGTCTCCGGGCCTGCCTTTTCCGGCGCCTCCTTGCGCCGCCCCTCCGCGAGGGACGCCTTGAGAAGCCGCTTTTTGCCGAAGCGTCAAGAAGCCCTGGATCGAAAGCCGTACCTCAGGCGGTGAACACCACCTTCGGCCCGGCGTCGGTCATGGCGTCGATGGCGTCGCAGAACGGCACCACCCGGTGGGTGACCCGCTCCGGGTGGAACTTGCCGCAGGCGATGCAGCCGAGCGCATCAGGGAAGGTCGGGCGGGAGTGGACGCGGCTCGTATGGAAGGTCAGGCCTTTGTAATAGGCGCGCGTGAGGGGAACCGGCGTCGTCGCGCCGAGATGGATCGCGACGCTGGTGAGGACGCCGTTCGCGGCGCAGGACTGGATCGCGAACCCCAGCGCCTCCGGGTTCCCTGCGCCCTCGACGACGATATCGAACGGCTCGACTGGATCGCGTCCCGCGAGCGGCGCGGTCTCTGCGCCGAGCGCGGCGGCCCGTGCGCGGCGGTCTTCGTGGTCGTCGAGATAGAGCGTGCGTCCCGCGCCGAGCGCAACGGCGGCGCCGGCGGCATAGATCGAGACGCTCTGCGCAAGGCCGCCCAGCACCAGCACGGTCGCGCCAGGCCGCTCCTTGAGCGGTCCCGCAACGCCGCGCCAGCCGTCGGCGATATTGTCGCTCAGGCTAGCCGCCGCGACGGGATCGACGCCTTCCGGCAAGCGGACCAGCATGTGATCGGCGAACGGCACGTACATCAGATCGCTCAGCGCGCCGCCGAATTCGGTCTTCGACGTGGGCTTTAAACCGAAGGCCGCGCCGAACGGATAGGCCTCGCAGGAATTTGTCCAGCCGCGCCGGCATGTCGGGCAACGACCGCACGACAGCTGGAACGGCACGACCACCACATCGCCTGGCGCGACGCCGGCTTTCGGCCCGGCCTCAATGACCCGCGCAATCGTCTCGTGCCCAAACGCGAACGGCCCCGGATACTTCACCACGCCCAGCGCGATGTAGAGATCGAGGTCGCAGCGCGCGACGGCGATCGGCGCGACGACGGCGTCGGTATCGGCCGCGAGTTTGGGCGGCGGAGCATCGCGCCATTCGAACTGGCCGGGCGCAAGGAAGGTCAATTGGCGCATGTCAGGTCCCCGTATTCGGACGCGCGGCGAGCCAGAGGACGCCGGCCGTCACCGCCAGAAAGACGCCGATCGCAACGTGGCGCGCGATCGTCGCGACCGGCGCGCCCGCGCGCGAGACGAGAATGGCGTCGCCGATCGGCATGATGAGCCCCGCGAGCGCCACCCAGGCGAGCGCCGAATAATTGCGTGTGGCGAGCAGCGCGCCGACGGCAAGCGCGATGAAGGCGGCGCGCAGCCCATAGACCAGAACAAAGCCATGGTCCTGCGGATCGGTCAGCGGCAGGCCAAGATACGTCGCAAACCCTGCAGGCGCGGCGAACGCGCGGAAGGCGTTGACGGCCTGAAGGGCGGCGATCGCAAGCGCGAGCCAGAACCCGATAGCGGCCCATGGGGCAATCGGGGGCGATGCGGCGGTTGGGGGCATGGTTGGTCTCCTCAGGCCCTCATCCTGGCCGAGACGCCCGCCACGCCACGCATGAGAAAACTTCTCGTTAGATGAATTCTGTTCATCTATATGGATGGTCGCCCGCCCGCTCCCGCCGCTCGCCGCCCTGCGCGCATTCGAGGCCGTCGCCCGCCTGGGGAGCTTCCGCGACGCGGCCGCGGAACTGAGCGTTACGCCCTCGGCGGTCAGCCATCAGATCAAGACGCTCGAAACCTGGCTGGGCGCACCGGCCTTCACGCGCAGCGTCCGTGCTGTCGCGTTGACCCCGCTGGGCGCAGCGCTGGCGAAGGACTGCGTCCGCGCCTTCGACGACCTCGCCCAGGCTCTCGCCCGCGCTCGCGGCGCGGCTTCGGATACCCGCCTGCGGATCAGCGCGCTGCCGCTGTTCACGACGGTTTGGCTCGCGCCGCGGCTCGCCCGGTTCCAGGCGCGGGAGCCGGAGCTTGCGATCGAGATCGACACGACGAACCGGCTGGTCGATTTCGAGCGCGACGCCGTCGATATCGCCATCCGCAATGTGTATGCGCCGACGCCGGGCCTCGTGGCGCGCAAGCTGATCGACCTCACCGCCGCGCCGATCTGCGCACCTGCCCTGGCTGCAAAGCTCAAGCGCCCGCAGGACCTCGCCGGCGCGACCCTGATCCACATTTCCTCGCGCGCGGGCGGTTGGCCGGATTGGCTCGCGTACGCCGGCGCGCCGGACCTGAAGCCGCGCGGCGCCCTTTCCTTCGATGCGATCCCACCGGCGTTGGAAGCCGCGGCGCAGGGGCGCGGCGTTCTTTTGGGGCTGTTTCCTCTGGTTTGGGACGCGCCAATCGCAGCCGGCCTCGTCCAGCCCTTCGATCTTCCCCCGATCAGCGCCGGAACCTATTTCCTCGTGCATCGACGCGAGGACCGCGCTCGCCGCAGCGTTCAGGCGTTCGTCGAGTGGATCAGCGCGGAAATGCGCGCCGACAAGCGCCGGCTGGCGCGGCGGCGTTAGGTCGGATCAGGACCGCGTCGGATCGACAAGACTCCCGTCCGGCTCACTTCGACAAGCCCGAGCGGTCGCATCAGATCGGTGAAGGCGTCGATCTTTTCGGAAGCGCCCGTGAGCTCGAAAATGAAGCTCTCAAGCGTCGTGTCGATCACTTTGGCGCGGAAAATCTCGGACACCCGCAGCGCCTCGATGCGGTTCTGCCCGGAACAGCGGACCTTGATCAGCGCAAGTTCACGTTCGACGCCGGCCGGGTCCATCGTCACGTCGACGACCTTGTGAACTGAGACGATCCGATCGAGTTGGGCCTTGATCTGGTCGATGATGATCGCCTGACCGCTGGTCACGATCGTGATGCGGGACTGGTGCGAGGAATGGTCCGTTTCGGCGACCGTGAGGCTCACGATGTTGTAACCGCGCGCGGAAAACAAACCCACGACGCGGGCGAGCACGCCCGGTTCGTCGTCGACGATGACGGCGAGGGTGCGGCTTTCGATAGCTTGGTCAAGACGTGGCGGCATGGCGCCTGTTAGCGCCCGCGCTGGCCGGCGGCAAGCGCCGTCATGAAGCGAGCCGCCACCCCGCGAATGCAGCGATCAAGGTCGCAGCGCCAAGGAGCGCGAATACGGCGGCGGCGCCGGCCCTGATGAGCTTGAGCGGCGCCCGCCTGAGAATGACGTCGCCCAGCAGTACGGCCGGCACATTGGCCGCCATCATGCCGATCGTCGTCCCGGCTGCGACGGCCAACACAGATTGAAAGCGAGCGGCGAGCGCAACCGTAGCGATCTGCGTCTTGTCGCCCATTTCAACTAGGAAGAATGCGATCGCGGTCGCGAGGAACGCGCCGGCTCCGGCCGGCCCTTCCGGAACCCCCTCTTCCTTGTCCGGAATGAGCGCCCAGGCCGCCATGGCGAGAAAACCCAGTCCAAGCGCCAGGGTCAGAACCGGACCGTCGAGGAAGCTGGCGGCGATCTTGCCAACCAGCGCGGCGCCGGCATGGTTAACGAGCGTTGCGACGAAAATCCCCGCGATGATCGGCAATGGACGCCGAAACCGCGCCGCGAGGAGAATGGCGAGCAGCTGGGTCTTGTCGCCGATTTCCGCCAAGGCGACGACCCCGGCGGAGGTGAGAAGCGCTTCCATGTGCTAGCCGATCGGAAAAACCGGGGTGGTTTAACCCCATCCTAGCGATCCGCAAGCAAGAGGAGCCGATGGCGACCGCCCCGCACTCGACAACAGAACGTTGCAGGACGATCGCACAAATTGCGCGCGCTTTCCGTCGCGCCGTCGCTACTGGCGTCGGCGGCCCACAGTGAGCGCCATCGCTCTGCATAATGACGCCGCGCGGCTCGAGGTTCGGCCTGAACTCGGCGGCGCTCTGACCGCGTTCGAATTCGCGGGCCGGCCAGTCTTTCGTCGGACGCCTCCTGGGGCGACGGATGCAGCAGAGACCTCGGCCTTCGTATTGGCCCCATTTCCAAATCGCATCGCCCAGGCGCGCTTCGTCTTTGGCGGGCGCGTCATTGCGCTCGCGCCCGACCCTGCCGGCGGCGCGCATGCGCTGCATGGGGGCGCATGGCGACGACCATGGACCGTCGAACGCACTGGCCCCGCCGAACTACGCATGGCGACAAGCGATCTCGGCGATTGGCCATGGGCATGCCGCGTCGTCCAGGACGTCCGCCTCCGTCCAGACGGGCTCGATGTCGATGTCTCGCTGATCAACCTTGACGCCACGCCGATGCCCGCGGGGCTAGGCTGGCACCCGGCCTTCGCGGCCCGCGACGTTTGCCGCGTTCAGCTGGACTGCGGCATGTATTATCCGACATCGGATGACCTGCCGACCGCGCCGCGCGCGCTCGAGCCGCACTGGACCTTCGCGGACGGCGTCGACGGCGCAGCGCTGGCGCCGATCGATCATTGCCTGAGGGACTGGAGCGGCGCGGCCGAGCTGGTCTGGCCAGATCGGAAGATCCGGCTTACGGCGTGCGGGTGCCCCTTCCTGCAAGTCTATGCGCCCACGCATGGATCGTTCGTGTGCCTCGAACCGCAGACTTGCGCGCCCGACGCCTTCAACCGTGATGAAACCTTTGGCGCGGCGTCGCTTGCACCTGGCGAGGCGCTGGAGATTCAAGTGCGGATCGACGTCGCAGACCTGTAGCGCAACCGCCTAGGCCGACAACGCCGTCGGCTCGATAGGCCGCAAAAGGCGCGTCGCCATCGCCGCCAGGGCGTCGAAATCGGCCGGCTTCGTCAAGTGCGCAATGGCGCCAAGGCCAAGCGATCGCGCGCGATCGTCATCGATGCTGAGCACGATAACCGGAGTCGCGGCCGAGGCGGGATCACGCTTGAGCGCGGCGAGAAGATCCCAGCCGCTCATGTCGGGAAGGTTGATGTCGAGCACGACGAGATCGTAGCGGGCGGCATCGAGCGCCTGCCTCCCGCTGCCTCCGTCGACTGCACCATCGACCATGACGCCGCGACGCGCGAACGCCCGGCGTACGAGATCGCGCGCGGCCGGATCATCGTCGATGACAAGCGCGCGCGGCCCGTCCGTGCGCAGATCACCCCCGGCGGCGTCGTCCGACGCCGGCGTCGCCGCAATTCGCAACGTGAACGTCGCGCCTTGTCCTGGTCGGCTCTCGACAGAGACATCCCCGCCCAGCGATTGCGCGATCCGGCGCGTAATGACGAGACCAAGCCCGGTGCCGCCGAATTTCCGCGTGACCGACGCATCGGCTTGCGCGAACGGCTGGAACAGGCGAGCGATCTGCTCCGGAGTCAGACCGGCGCCAGTGTCGGCGACATCGATCCGCAGGATGCCTCCATTCGAGCCTTCGTCGCGGCGCGCGCGCACATCGATGCGTCCGTCGCGCGTAAACTTCGCGGCGTTGGACAACAGATTGAGCAGGCACTGGCCGAGCCGGAACCCGTCGGTGCGCACATCGCCGAGATCGCCATCGATCGCCACAGTCAAGATGTTGCCGTTTTGCGCCGCGATCGGTCGCACGGTGTCGGCGCTTTCGGCGAGCAAGGCCACGACGTCGACAGCGCCGATTTCGAGTTCGAGCCGGCCGGCTTCGATCTTGGAAAGGTCGAGCACGTCATTGATGAGCTGCAGGAGCCGGCGTGCGGCGCCGAGCACGCGCGCCAGATCGCGCTGGGAATCGGCATCGTTGCGGGTTTCGGCGTCTTCACAAAGCAATTCGCTGTAGCCGATGATGGCGTTGAGCGGCGTGCGCAGCTCGTGGCTCATGTTTGCGAGGAATTGCGACTTGGCGGCGTTGGCGGCTTCGGCCGCGTCGCGTTCGATGCTGAGCTTGCGCAGGTCGGCTTCGCGCTGCTTCTGATCGGTGACGTCGAGCGTCATCACCATGATCCGGGCGACACGACCGGTTGGGCCGGCGAAGCTCTCGACCGCCGAACTGAGCCAGAGCTCACCGTTCCGGGGATGGCGAATGCGGAACGTCAGACGATGGCGCGACGGCGCGGCCATCGCCTGCGCGAACAGGCCGTCGACTGCGGCGGCATCCTCATCGTGGACATGTTCGAGGCGCACCCCGTAGCCGGGCTCAAACGCCAGAGTCTGTCCGAACATCCCGGCGAGGCGATCGTCGGCGAGCACATCGTGCGCCTCCAGGTCGATCTCCCAAACCACGGCGTGCGCCGCATCAAGCGCCAGGGCCAGGCGCGACCGCTCGCGCTCAGCCGCCAATTGGGCGCGGATCATCCGGTTCTGGGCGACCAGTCCGTGGATGAGCCCGAAAACCAGCGCCGACGCGAGGATCGGAATCGCAGCCAGGCACGCGGCGAACCAGGGTGTGCCGAACGCGTCGATCGTGAAGAAAACGAAAACCGCCGTATAGGGCGCGCTGACGATGATCGCCGCGCGGGGCGCGCCGCGAAATTGCGTCAAGACCATCAGGTAGCCGGCCGAGAGCATCAGCACGGCGAGCATGCGCCCGAACGCTTCGCCCGAGAGCCAGGCGAACACCGGCGCCGCCGCCCAGAACACGCCGACGCCCGCCGCGATCCAGGGATAAAGGTCGCGAAGGTCGGTCGCGGACACTTGGCTGCCATCGGCGAGCCGCCGCTCGGCGAGGCCGCGCACGTAGCCCATGCCCATGGTGACGGCGCACCAGCAGGCGGCCACCCAAAAGCCGCATGCGGCCCAAACGCCGAGCGCCCATGTCCCAATGTGAACATAGCGGGCCCATTGGGTCCGCAGAATCGAATCCAGCGCCGCCGCCAAGGCAGGGTTTTCCGCAGCTGTGACTGGGCGAATGGGATGCATTGCGAGATCCTGGGCTAGCCTCTGATCATGCAGGCCAATTCGCGAGAGGAGCGTTAATGGCCAGACGCGTTTGGGAACCGATCGGCGGCGGGATTCCTTGACAGGGTCCGGCTGGACCGCTTTTTGCGGAAGACGCTCTTCAAACCAGCGCCGCCTCGCGGTTTCGCGATTTGGCCCGGCGCAAGGGAGGTTGGTTGATGAATGCGTCCCAAGACGGCGGTTGCACCCCGCCGACTAAGCACTCGGCCCTGATTGCCTGGGTCCAGGACATCGCCGCGCTCGCCAAACCCGATCGCATCCATTGGTGCGACGGCTCGGAAGCTGAATGGACGGCGCTGACGAATGAGCTCGTCGCCAAGGGCACGCTCAAGCGGCTCGATCCCGCCAAACGTCCGAATAGCTTCTACGCGGCGTCCGATCCCAGCGACGTGGCCCGCGTCGAAAGCCGCACCTTTATTTGCTCGCGCGACAAGAACGACGCCGGTCCGACGAACAATTGGGCTGACCCTGCGGAAATGCGCGCGACGCTCAACGGATTGTTCGACGGCTGCATGCGCGGCCGCACGATGTACGTCGTGCCCTTTTCCATGGGCCCGATCGGTTCGCCAATCAGCGCGCTCGGCGTCGAGATCACCGACAGCGCCTATGTCGCCGTGTCGATGCGAGTCATGACGCGCATGGGCAAAGACGCGCTCGATGCGCTCGGCGAAGACGGCGTGTTTGTGCCCGCGGTGCATACGCTCGGCGCGCCGCTCGCGCAGGGGCAGGCGGACGTGGCGTGGCCGTGCAACAAGGAAAAATACATCGTCCATTTCCCTGAAACCCGGGAAATCTGGTCATACGGTTCGGGCTATGGCGGCAACGCCTTGCTCGGGAAAAAATGCTTCGCGCTGCGCATCGCCAGCGTGATGGCGCGCGACGAAGGCTGGCTCGCCGAGCACATGCTGATCTTGAAGCTGACGCCGCCGCAGGGCGAGCCGCGCTTCGTTGCGGCCGCCTTCCCGAGCGCTTGCGGCAAGACCAACCTCGCCATGCTGCAGCCGACGATTCCGGGCTGGAAGGCCGAAACGATCGGCGACGACATCGCCTGGATGCGCTTCGGTCCCGACGGGCGGCTCTACGCCATCAACCCCGAGGCCGGCTTTTTCGGGGTAGCACCGGGCACGGGCCGCGCGACCAACCAAAACGCGATCGCCACGCTGACCGAAAACACCATCTTCACCAATGTCGCCCTGACCGATGACGGCGACGTGTGGTGGGAGGGCCTGACGGACATTCCGCCGGCGCATCTGACGGATTGGCGCGGCCGCGCCTGGTCGCCAGAACTCGGCGAACCGGCCGCCCATCCTAATGCGCGCTTCGCCGCGCCGGCAGGCCAATGTCCGGCGATCGCGCCGGAATGGGAAGACCCGCGTGGCGTGCCGATCTCGGCGATCCTGTTTGGCGGGCGGCGTGCGTCGGCCGTACCCTTGGTCGTCGAGGCCTTCAACTGGACGCATGGCGTCTTTCTGGCGTCGAACGTAGCGTCCGAGGGCACCGCTGCGGCTGAAAACAAGATCGGCGAGTTGCGCCGCGACCCGTTCGCGATGTTGCCATTCTGCGGCTACCACATGGGCGATTACTTCGCTCATTGGCTCAAAATGGGCCAATCAGCCGACGCCTCGAAGCTTCCGAAGATTTTCTATGTCAACTGGTTCCGCAAGGACCGTTCGGGCCGCTACCTGTGGCCCGGCTATGGCGAGAATTCCCGCGTCCTGAAATGGATTGTCGAACGCCTTGATGGGCGCGCCGCAGCGGTGCAGACGCCGATCGGGCTGACGCCGACGCACGACAGTCTGGACGTGTCCGGCCTTCATCTCGCCGACGGCGCTCTCGGCGAACTGCTCGGGGTGGATCGCGCAACGTGGATCGAGGAAGCGGACCTGATACCGCCAGCCTATGACAAGTATGGCGACCGCCTCCCCAAGGCGCTTTGGGAAGAGCATCGCCGATTGGTCGATCGTCTGCGCTTCTGGGACCAGGGCGGCGATTATTCGGGATCTCAGGATGCCGCCGTTCGCGCCTAGGCTGACAAGCGCCTCATAGTCGGCCCAAGTCATCCGGGCGCCCCTCGCCCAATATAGGTAGTAAGGGGCCCTCGTCGCGTGCCAAGGCGCAGGACGCCATCGAGACTCTGCGGTAGAACACACCGGTCCTCATTTCCGGTTTTCCACCATGGATGCTTCGATGAACGAACAGAACGCCCTTGGCGCCGCCGATCGCATCATCGAGCACGTCGCGACTATTGTTGCGGCCTACGCATCGACTACATCGCTCACCGAGGATGCTCTCGTCGGCGCTATTCGCCGTGTGCATTCCGAATTGGCGGTATTGGGTGGTCCAGCTGCAGCGGCCTCGACGCCGAGCGCCGGCGCAACGAGCCCAGCTGTGCCGGTCCGCAAATCTGTGACGCCGGATTACATCGTCTGCCTGGAAGACGGTCAGCGCGTGAAGATGCTCAAGCGCTACATCATGACCCATTACAACCAGACCCCGGCGCAATACCGCGCCAAATGGGGCTTGCCGCCGGAATACCCGATGGTGGCGCCGAATTACGCCAAGCGCCGGTCGGAACTCGCCAAGGCCATCGGCCTCGGCACGAAGGCCAATTCCCCGAAAGAGCGCACCACCCGCGAACGCCGGGTCGGCGCGCGCGCCTGACGCATCTGCCGACGCCTAGCCGGAGACCAAGCTTGATGGCGCCGACGCACCGCCGATCGCAACGGCCAGCATCGGAAAGATAGGCGCAAAGGCGCCGCCGAACGCCGTGGTCTGCGCCCAGTCAGGAATGGACGCCGCGCGTTCGATGCGCATGCGCACGCCTTTGGGCCGGCCGGACCGCGCCATCGACTGAATCGCCGGCAAGGCCGCGCCGCCGCCCACGGCGACGACCGTCAATGTAGCCCCGCCCGCATTGCGCACGGCTTCGGAGGCCGCCTGTAAGCCGTCAAGAAAGGCGTCTTCGATGGCGTCGAACGCCGCCGCCACGTCGGGGTCGCCCATGGCTTCGCGCGCGCTGACGCGAACAACACGGTCGCCAACCCGGAAGGCGGCCTTGCCCGACGTCAGCATGTGTTCCTTCCCTGTCCGCACGTCGACCAGCAGATCGCGCCAAGCGCGCGCGCGCGCATCAACCCCGCGGAGGCGCGACCGCTCGATGACGAGGTTAAGGAGCGCGACATCGATGGCGTCGCCGGCTTGAGGGACCGTTCTGCGCGCTTCGCCAATCTCCCAGGCGTCGTCGCCTGCAAAACCAATCGCGCCGATGTCCGTCGTGCCGGCGCCGACATCGAGCACCAGCACCCCGGCCGAACGCGGGCCCGTAGACTCAAGACAGGCGACCGCCGCCGCCGCCGCTTCGAAAACGGCGCCTTCGACTTGGATATCGCCGCCGCGCGCGCCCGCCGCATCCAGCGCTGCGAGCGCCCTATCGATGCTCACGACTCCCGCGTCGAGGTTCGGCGCGAGGTCTTCCGCGATGGCGGCGGCGTCTCTGAACATGGCCGCCATCTCGCGATTGTGCCCGGCGGCGGCCGCACGGTTCCAATCGGGCCGCGTGTACCGCAGCGCAAAGCCGCCCGTGCGCGCCGAGCCAAGCGTGACGTCTTTGTCGATCGCGCGCGCAACGCCGCGCAGCAGATACGCCAGGAAAAGCACCAAAAGGTCGCGTTGGCGGAACTGGCGGGTCGGGTCGATGCCTGGCGGCAGGAGAGTCCGAATGGACCGCGAGAGGTCGCGGGCGCCGAGCAGCGTCTTGAAGGAGCGCAGCGTTTCGCGGTTGGCGGGAAGTCCCGCCGCGACGCGTTGCGCCGCTACGCCGAGAAGCACGCGCTTCTCATCGGGATCGACAACGAGAAGACCGGGCAAAAGAAAGGGATTGGCCGTGTCCGAAATGATTAATGGCCGGACGGCGCGCGGGTCGCGTTCATCCCTGTGCGCCGCCGCCGCCTTGCTGTTGGCGGTGCCGAAGTCGACGCAGACCGTCCAATCCGATCCGCCGCGGCCCTGAGCGCCGGTCATCGCGGACGCTTTCGGGACCGCGCCTCGCGGACCGGTCGCGCCGCCGCTACGTCGGCGCGGGCGAGAACCATCTCGTCCTCGCCGAGGCCGCGCACGACAAAGGGCGTCGAAACCAAAACTGGATCGCCGGGCGCGACGTCGAATCCGTCCACGACGGTATGAAGCGCGGGATCGTAGGCGGCCTCGCCGCATGCTCCCATGCGCAGGCGCCGCAGTGCTGCAACCTGTTCGAGATCCTGCAGCGCGAGCGCCGCGCGATCGAGGCACGCCGACATGCGCTTTTGCGCTGCGTTCGGGCGTTTGC
The DNA here is from genome assembly GCA_049317545.1 of Caulobacterales bacterium. Classification (GTDB taxonomy): domain Bacteria; phylum Pseudomonadota; class Alphaproteobacteria; order Caulobacterales; family Aquidulcibacteraceae; genus REEB506. Next base: position 17,970 of record JBMOIB010000004.1, read on the forward strand.
CCGCCTCCTGGCTGCGCTCGACGGCGGCGAGGGCCTTAACCAGATCGCGCTCGAGAACGGCGGTTTCTCGCCAGGCGCGCGCCAAGAAGGCGTCGGCCTCCGCCCAGGCCGCGCGCTCCAAGGCCTCGGCCACTACGTCAGACGATCGACTGGCGCGGGTCATGCAGGCGCCCTCAATGCGCCCAAAGGTGGGCTTGAGGGCGCATCCGCTCGCGTGGAACGGACGTTGGATTGTCGTTCGTCGCTGGGCTGCATAAAAGCGAACTCGCACGCAAGGATGCGCCAATTGGCGGATGAGACCAAGTCTTCACGCAATTTGCGCGCCAAATCGGGCGGGCGCGAGCCGGCGCGTGGCCGCAGTCGCGCCCGTTCGCCCATCGCACTGGTTCTAGCCGGCGCAGGCCTCGGCGCGGCGGCTGGCGCAATTGCGTCAACCAACCCGATCGTCGCCGCACTTGCGGGCAAGGCTATCTGGATCGGTGCGGGAGCTGGCGTCGGCGGCGCCATCGGCGCCCTTGCAGCGTGGTGGAGCGATCCCGTTCGGGCGCGCATCCGCCGCCGCGACGAGATCGCCGCGGACGCCACGCATCAGCTGAACCTGCCGTTTGCCGCGACCACTGATCTGCGCGCCCTGGCCCCCGACCGCCGTACGCCGATCGGTTTGCTGCTCGACCGTCCGTCCTCGCCGTTCGCGACAGGTGTGCGCGACGTGCTTTTCGCGCTCGATCGGGCCCTCGACGCCTATTTCGGCGGTCGCATCGTGCTGGTTGCGGGGCCACATGCCGGCGTTGGCGCCACCACCCTCGCCGCCAGTCTCGCGATCGCGGCGGCCGCGGAGGGACGGCGCGTTCTGCTCATCGACGCCGATCTTCGAGGGCGTGGCGCCACTTTGCTGCTGCGCGCGAGCGCACAGGCCGGCATTCACGAAGTCGCAGTCGGCGCGGCGCCGCTCGCGGCGGCGATTGCCCGAGCGGACGCCTATGGCTTCGACGTCGCGACGGCCGGCCCATCCCGGTCGGGCGGACAGGAGCTCTATTCGTCGGTGATGTGGAGCCAGACACTGGCGCAGGCGCGCCTTGCCTATGATCTCGTGATCATCGACGCGCCGCCGGCGCTCGAATCTGTCGAGGCGAGGATGCTCGCGCGGACGGTCGACGCGACCCTGATTGCGGGCAGGCGTGCGAAAACGCGCCGTCTTGCGGCGCAGGCGGCCAGCGCCATTCTCAGCCGCCCTGACGGATCGGCCCCGATCGCCGCGGCCGTCATGACGGATGCGCCGCCGCCGAAGTCCAAGCCCCGGCGACGGGGTTAGGGCGTCACATCTTCACTTCGTAATCGGTGCGCTTCTTGCCTGCGGATTCGAGCGCCCGCAGCCAACGCGGGGTTGGGCCGCGTCCAGCCCATTCTTCGCCCTTCGGGCCGCGATACTTGACCGGGAGCTTCTTGCCGGCGTCGGCGCGCTGACGGCGGCGGCGCTCGCCGCCCATGAGGCCCTCGACGGTGAGGCCGAGCTCGGCGGCGCGCTCGCGCATTTCCTCGATAAGGGCCTGCTTGGCTTCGCCGAGTTTGGCTTCGCGCACACGTTCGGCTTCCGCGATCAAACTGGTGAGATCAGCGGGAGAAAGATGGTCGATAGCGGGTAGATTTGACTTTTCCGGCTTCTTCGTCATCGCAATTTGCACCTATCCAAAAACCACCCAGGAGGATGCTTACATGAGCGCTTCGCGACTAAGATTCAATGAATTTATCGCCAGCGCGCCAAAAGCAACCGCGCCAGATGAAAAGCCGACAACACGCCGATGACTGCGGTCGTATCGGCAACCCAATCCATAGCATCCGCATCGCGGCCTATGACCGGCAAACCCTGAAAGACCTCAATCAAAGCCCCGAAAAACGAAAGCCCAATCGCGAGCTTGATGAAGTTTGCCCTTGGGAAAGAAAACACTGCGAACACCGCAAGCGTCGCAAATGCAACCATATGTAGGACTTTGTCCGATTTGAAGATTTGGTCGCTGGTCGGGTCCGGCCACAAGGCGCCGACCAGAGAAGCGACCAGGGCGACTGCAAACATCGCCCGCGCCACCGCCACAAAGCGCGGCGAAGCGGCCCAATGTCTGAGGTGCGCCCCGGTCTCCATTCAGAAATTCAGGACGATTTTGCCAAAGTGGGCGCCCGCCTGCATGGCCTCGAACGCGGCGCGCGCGTCGGTCCAAGCGTAGGTCTTGTCGACCACAGGTTCGATTCGATGCAGAGACATGGCGCGCAGCATATCAGAGAAGTTATCGCGCGACCCGACAGACAAACCCTGAACCCGCGCATTGGTCCAGATCAGCATCGGAATGGGGATCGGTTCGGCAATCCCGGTCAACAGGCCGACGATCGCGATATGGCCCTGCTGGCGAACGCTTTTGAGGCTTTCCATAAGCGTCTTGGCGCCGCCCACTTCGACGACAAGGTCGGCGCCGCGGCCGCCGGTTATCCGCCGCACCTCACGCGACCAATCGGGAACCGCTGAATAATTGACCCCATGATGGGCGCCCATGGCTTTGGCGCGCGCAAGCTTTTCGTCTGACGACGAGGTGATGATGATCTCGCAGCCCAGTGCCTTTGCGAACTGCAGCGCAAAGATCGACACCCCGCCGGTGCCTTGAAGGACAACAACGTCGCCGGCTTTGACCCCGCCATCAACGACCAGTGCTCGCCAGGCCGTCACCGCCGCGCACGGCAGGCTCGCGACCTGGGCGTCTGATAGAAACTCTGGAACCTTGATCACGCCATGCTCGGAGATCTTCATGAACTCCTGGCCGCACCCGTCGCGGGGACCGCCTAGCGAACCTGCCAGGCGGGACGGCGTCGGCGGGCCAGCGATCCAGGTGTCGGAGAAGAACAGGCTTGCAACCCGGTCGCCCACGGCGAGCGTCGTCACGCCGGGCCCGATCGCTTCGACCACGCCGCAACCGTCGGAAAATGGGACCAGCGGCAGAGGATGGCCCCCGCCGTAGGTGCCGGCGACCGTCAGCAGATCGCGGAAGTTGAGGCTGACCGCACGCATGCGGACGATGACCTCGCCCTGCCCCGGGGTCGGGTCAGGACGATCGGCGATCTTCAAGTTCTCGAGACCGTAGGCTCCCTGGATTTCGAGCACGCGCATTCGCTTCCCTCCTTTAGGCTTGGTTTTTCTCTCGATGCATCATGTGGGCGATCAAAAGGCCGCCGGCGAGCGCAAGCCCCGCCATCGCCCAATAGCCATGGACTCCGACCGTATCGTAGAGCGCGCCAGAACCGATCGAGGCGACGCCCATGAACGTGCCTGAAGCAAGCGCGGCGTAGAGCGTCTGGCCCGACGCGGCGGCATGCTCAGGCGTCTCGCGCTGGACGATGCGGACCGCGCCGACGTGTGCGGCGGCGAAGGTCAGCGCATGCAGCGCCTGCAGCGGTATGATCAGGGCCGCCGGCGGCGCCAGCGCAAACAGCGACCAGCGCACGACCCCTGCTCCAGCCCCAATGAGCGCCAGCATTTCAGGGCGCATCCGTCGTTCGATCGCCGGCAGAGCCGCAAGGAACCCGATCTCAACCAACACGCCAACCGCCCACAAGAGGCCGGTGAAGCTCGCGGAAATCCCCTGCTTCTCCCAGACGAGCGTCGAAAATCCATAATAGAACGCGTGGCCGGCCTGGATGAGACCGCAACCGACGATCGCCAGCACATAGCGCCGATTGCGGAGCAGTGCGCCGATCTGGACGAGGCGCGCCCGATAGGAGGCGGATTGCGCGGCGCGCGGCGCCGGATCGCGCGCGAGCGAGAACGACGCCAGGAAGGTCAGGCCATAGCTCGCGACCACCCAGGCGATCGCCACATCGGCGCCGAACCGGGCGACGAGCAGACCGCCGCCGACATTCCCGAGAATGAAGGTCGCTGAAGCGAAGGCGCGGCCGACGCCATAGGGCAAACCGCCGGCCGCGCTGGCCCGCAGGATCGCGCCCTCGGCGATTGGCGTGAGCGCCGCCGCGAGCGTGGAGGCGACGAACCCCGCGGCGAACAGCGCCCAAAAGCCGTGCGAGGACCAGAAGGCCAAAAAGGCGAGGAGCGCGCCCGCTGGCAGGAGGCGCAGCGGCAATGCGCGATCGGCGAACCCGTCGATCCAGGCGCCGAGCAAGGGCGCGGTCACGAGACGCGCCAACGCCGCCGATGACAGCACCGCGCCGATCTCAAGCCCGGTAAGCCCGCGCTCGGCCTCCAGCCACCGCGGCAGGAACGGCATGGCTACGCCCGACGCCAGGAACGCCAGCGAAAGATAGAGCGACAAGCGAACCGCAGGGTCCGCCGCAACAGGTGTGCGATCCATTGGGGGCGAGGCTACATCGGCGGCAGATCGACGAGGCGCGCGCGGGCGCCGTCGCGCAACAGCGTCCAGATCTCGGCGTCGATCTCGGCGGCCCAGGTCTCAGCATCCGCCTCCACAGCCGCGTGCAGGCGAATGAGCAGCGCGCGCAGCCCGGCATTCTCGATCTGCAATGCCGACACGCGCAACGACGCGCTCGCCGGCGCTTCGCCCGCGGCCCGCAGAGCGTCGGCGAGATCACGTTCAACCGGCGTCAGCGCAGCGCGCGCAAACAGGCCGCGCAGGCGGGCGTTTTCCGTGTGCAGAACGTCGGCCGCCTTGTCGACCTCCTGGGCCGCAAGAAGCGCGAGCATCATGACGATCGTGGCGTGACCCTTGCCGTACGGATTGGCCTCCAGCAGCGGGACGACGCCGGTCGCAAGCGTCATGGCGCCGCCGGCGAGGAGTTCGGACACCGAAGGCTTCATGCGAGCGCTCCGCGGGCGGCGGCGGCGAGGCGCCGCGCGATGATGTCGTCATGACGAAGCGTGCAATACCAGCCGGAGAAGGCGAGCACCGGATCGGTGTTCTTGCCTGCCGCGAAGGCGTGCGAAGAGGAGAGCCAGATCGCGGCGCCCTTCACGCTCGCGAACAGCGACCACCAACGCATGGCGTCGGGATCGCATGAAAGCCCGCTCGCATTCTCCCAGATGTCGATCGCCTCGCCGCGCGGAATGGCGCCGAGCGCGAGATCGCTTCCATGGCTCCACAATGGATCCAGCGCCCAGGCGAGATCTTCGAGGGCGTCGCCGATATGGGCCATCTCCCAATCAAGGATGGCGATGATCCGGCCTTCGCCGTCATGCAGGAAGTTGCCGCTCCGATAGTCGCCGTGCACGACGCTCAGGCGTTGCGGCGGCGGTGGCGGGTTTCGGCGCAGGCGTCGGATTGCGGCCTCCACGATCGGCTGCGGCTCGAGCGCATCTGCGGCGACGACGCCGGCCCAATACTCGAGTTCGCGCGCCCAGCATTGCTCCGGATCTGGCGTATCGACGACGCCGGGAAGTTCCGTGTCATAGGGATCGACGCGGGCGATCGCGCCGAGATGGGTGAAGAACTGACGGGCGACGTCCACACGATGCGCACCGTAGGGGTCGGCCTGGAACGGACTGGCTGCCGACCCGCCCTCGATCCGCTCCATGATGAAGAACGGCTTCCCCAGGAGCGCGGGATCAGCAACCAGCGCGATCGGCTCCGGCGCCGGCACGAGGCCATGGAAGGATCGGTAGGCCGCGAACTCCAGCGCGCGATCGGTGTCGATCAGGCTGTCGTCGGGATCGCGCCGCAGGATCAATCCGCGCTGTACCGGGCCGGCGGCGGCGTCAAAAGCGACTTCGATCGCATAGGTCTCGCGCGACGCGCCGCCGTGGATGCGGAAATGATCGACGATCCGCAACCCCCATGAATCGGGAATCGTTGAATCGAGGAAGGCTTCGAGACGCGCGATTTCGTCCGGCGTCAGCATTATTCGGCGCCGTCGACGATCGACTTGAATCCCGATGGCGCATGCGGCCCGATGACGAGCTGTTCGAGGATGCCCATGCCGGTCGACGCAAGGCCGTCTGGACCGTCGTGGCGGACTTCCGAGATCGCCTGGATGTGCAAGTTCTGCGGAACGAGCGGGTCGAGATCGGCGGGCTTGAAGTCTTCTCGCGCCACAGCGAGCGGCCCCTTCCACATGCCATGGCCCCAGTCGGCATGGCCATAGCCGATGCCCTTCATCTGGAAGTGCGCGAGCGGACGCCAGGTGACGGTGTGGCCGCGGCCGGCCGGGTCGGCGACGTCGAGGCGCGCGGACGCCGCGTGGCGACGGCCCTTGGCCCAGCTGACCTCCATGTGCGGATGCTCGAGGTGCACGAATCCGTCGACGCCGACGCCATCTGAGGCGAGCACGGCGCGCGTGTTCCAGGGCTGGCCACGTTCGTCCTCGTTGACGTGAAAGAACAACGACAGGTTCGGAAAATTCGTCGGCGCCCACAGCCAGTAGAACTGCGGCGCCATGGCGGGAACGGTCGGTTGCGCGTCCGGCGCGCCGATCGGCCGAATGCCCCAGGACCGGTCGCGCGTGCCCCAGCTCGTCGCGCTGTCGTAGGTTTCGCGCACGCCGTCGGCTTCCGTCCAGCCGGACCAGCGCATGTTCTGGGTGAAGCGCGTCAGGTCCATCATCATGCGCGGTCCGATCCGGCGCGTGAAGCGCGGCTCCTGGATCGGAAAGGCGCGGCCGACGCACTCAATGTCGGCGCTCATGCCTTCGGTCGGCGCGAGCCTGATGCGCAGCTTCTGGAGCGGCTCGATCACCTCGATGGAGATCGGCCCGACCGAAAGGTTCATCCGCTCCATATCGAGCACGCGCGAGGCATGGATCGAACGCTGGACGCCGTCCTTGCCGAGCAGGGAGAAATGCGCGTCCATCACATTGAGATGCGGGTAGACGCCAAAGGCGACCGCAAAGTACGCGCCGCCGTCGGCCTGCGCGCCGCAGAAGAAATAGCGGTCGTAGAAGTTTCGATCCGATCCGGAGAACGCAATGGGCTCCGGCGTTTGATGGATCGGATATTCGTCCCCTTTCGTGAGCACGGCGTCCTCCCTATGATCCCGGCCAAGTGGGTCTGGCCTTATGGTTTTGCCTGCGAGGTTTTGACCTCGCGGTTCACTCGCCAGGGTGGACGAGCCCGCGGGAGAGTTCAATGTCCACTACAAGGACTCCGCCGATGAGCATGCGCGCAGATGAGATCCACGCCTTCCTGCGCGAGGCCTTCCCTCACGGCGCCCCGCCAGAGGTCGAGTCCGCGGACGGGCGCACGGCCCGGTGTCGCATCCGCTATGCCGAAAGCCAATTGCGTCCGGGCGGCACGCTTTCCGGCCCAACGATGATGAGCCTGGCCGACACCGCGATGTACGCGCTCGTTCTATCGGCGGTCGGGTTTGCGCCCCTCGCGGTGACGACCAACCTGTCGATCAACTTCCTGCGCAAACCGGCGCCGGGCGATTTGATCGCCGAGGCTCGTCTCCTGAAGCTCGGCAAGGCGCTTGCGGTCGGCGACGTGTCGATTTTTTCCGATGGCGCCGACGACATCTGCGCCCATGCGGTTGTGACCTATTCCATCCCGCCGGACGCGCGGACTGCGGAGGCAAAGCGCTGATGCGTGTAATCGGCCGCACAGCTTTCGTCGGCGCTGTGAGCGGGTTTCTCGCCGTCGCGATCGGCGCATTCGGCGCTCATGCCGTGCAGGACTCGCACGCCAAGGACCTCATCGAAACCGGCTTTCGCTATCATTCGCTGCACACAATGGCGTCCTTCGCGTCGTTGTCGTTCCGCAATTGGGGCGCGCCGATCGCCCGATACGCGCCGCCCTTGTTTTTCGCGGGGATCGTCCTGTTCGCCGGTTCGCTCTACGCACTCGCGCTTGGCGCGCCGTCATGGGTGGGGGCCCTCACGCCCATAGGCGGCCTCGCCTTCCTCTGCGGATGGGGCGTGCTGGCGGTTGGCGGTCTCAGCCTCGCGCGTCGTCCCTGGCGCACCGACGACGAGGCCTCGTGATGCGCGCTCCGCTGCGCGCACTTCCTCGCATGCCGGAGCCGCGCACCTTTGAGCGTGATGGCGTGCGGATCGTCTATTACGACGCGGGCCCGAAGAGCGCGGCGCCGCCTTTGGTGCTTTGCCATGGTTTCCCTGACATGGCCTTCGGATGGCGCAACCAAATCGCCGCTCTGGCGGCGCGCGGCTTTCGCGTTCTCGCCCTCGATCAACGCGGCTATGGCCAGAGCGACTGCCCCGCGGCGGTCGAGGCCTATGACCTCGACGCGCTGACAGGGGATCTGGCCGCTTTGTTGGATGTCGCGGGAGTCGAGAAGGCCATTTTCGTCGGCCACGATTGGGGCGGCATCGTCGTCTGGAGCCTGCCCCTGCGACAACCCGACCGGGTCGCCGGAATCGTTGCGCTCAATACGCCCTACACGAAGCGCGCTCCCGAAGATCCGATCGCGATCTACCGCCGCCGGTTCGGGCCGCGCTTTTACATCGTCCAGTTCAACGAAAATCAGGAGTCCGACCGCGCCTTCGAGGCCGACGTCGACAAAAGCGTGCGCTTCTTCCTGCGCGGCCCGGAGGACGCACCCGAAGGCGTCGACGGGCGCGCCGCGATGGACACGATCAACGCCCTCGCCGCTTACGAGCCCGATGGCGACGCCCGCCAATTCCTGAGCCGCGAAGAGCTCGCGGTCTACGTCGACGCCTTCACCCGCACTGGCTTCACGCCGGGGATCAATTGGTACCGGAACTTCACAAGGAATTGGGCGACGACGCCTCCCGGCCCCGACCTCGTTTCCCAACCCGCGCTGATGATCCTGTCGGGACGCGACCAGGCGCTGCCGCCGTCGGCCGCCGACGGCATGGAGAAGTATGTCATCGACCTCGAAAAACGCCTGTTGCCCGAAAGCGGACACTGGACGCAGCAAGAATTTCCCGACGACGTGACCAACTTCATCGCAGATTGGGCCGCGCGGCGGTTCGGCGCGCCGGCGGGGCTTGCCCCTGGGTCCGACGGTCCTTAAGCCTTGGCCATGAACGCGCCCATGAGCCCGCGGCGAGACCTCTATCCCAGCATCGAACCGTTTCGTGCGGAGATGAAACAGGTCAGCGACCTGCATGTCCTGCATTTCGAGCAATGCGGCACGCCGAATGGTTTGCCCGCACTTGCCCTCCATGGCGGTCCCGGCGGGGGAACAAGTCCGGAAATGCGGCGGTTCTTCGATCCCGCGCGGTATTGCCTGACCCTGTTCGACCAACGCGGCTGCGGGCGATCTACGCCGCATGCGGAAATCCGCGAAAACACGACCTGGGACCTGGTCGCCGACATCGAGCGGCTGCGCCTCCATCTGGGCGTCGAAAAATGGCTGGTGTTCGGCGGATCTTGGGGCTCGACCCTGGCGCTCGCCTACGCCGCCAAGCACCCTGAGCGGGTCGCGGCGCTGGTCCTGCGCGGCGTTTTCCTGCTGACAGAAGCGGAAGTGCGCTGGTTCTACCAGGACGGCGCCTCGCACATCTTCCCCGACGCCTTCGAGCGCTACGTCGCCGCGATCCCGGAGGCTGAGCGCTCCGACCTGATCGGCGCCTTCCATCGCCGCTTGTTCGGCGTCGATAGGGCCGCGAGCATCGCTGCGGCGCGCGCCTGGGCGAAATGGGAGGGCGAGACGATTTCGTTCGCCGGCCCGCCCGCTCTGCCGCCCCGCTTCCATGACGACCGCTTCGTCGAAGCCTTCGCGCGCATCGAATGCCATTACTTCGCGAACAAGGGCTTCTTCGCGCGCGACGGCTGGCTGCTTGAACAGGCGGCGCAGTATCGCCTTATTCCGGGCCGGATCGTGCACGGGCGCTACGACGTCTGCACGCCCATGTCGTCAGCCTGGGCGCTCAAGAACGTCTGGCCGGAAGCGCAACTCGACATCGTCGGCGACGCCGGACATTCGAGCCTTGAACCGGGCATCGTGGACGCCCTGGTGCGGGCAACAGATCATTTCGCGTCGTCCCTGCGCTGGTGACTACCAGAGCACGCCGCGGCTTGAGATCGACGTCTCGCGGTGCAGGTGGATCGACAAGACGATCGACATGCCGATCATCACGGTGAGCATGGCCGTGCCGCCGAACGACAGCAGCGGCAGCGGGATGCCGACGACTGGGATCAGTCCAATCACCATCGACGTGTTGATGAACACGTAGAGACCGAGCGTCACGGCTACGCCAGATGCGGCGAGCCGCCCGAACATTGTGCGCGAACGTAACGCCGTCGTCATGGTCAGGGCGAGCGCGATGCCGAACAATCCGAGCACCACGAATGCGCCGACGAGGCCGAATTCCTCTACGATCATCGTGAAGATGAAATCGGTGTGCTTTTCGGGAAGGAAATCGAGCTGCGACTGCGGACCTTTGAGATAGCCATGCCCGAGCAGGCCGGCCGCCCCGATCGCGATCTTCGATTGCAGCACGTGATAGCCCGACCCGAGCGGATCGTTTTCAAGGCCCAGGAACACGTTGACGCGGTCGCGCTGATAGCCCTGCAGAACGGAGAAATACGCGTAGACCGCGGCGGCCACAGCAGCGATCCCGGCGGGAATGATGTAGCGCCATTTGAGCCCCGCCAGGAACATCACGCCGACGCCTGAACCGGCCACCAGCAGCGCGGTGCCAAGGTCAGGTTGGTGCATGATGAGCGCGGTCGGCATGCCGATCATCACGAGCGGAACGAAAAGCGCGATGAGCCCGTCCGGCTTGATGCGGCGCGAGTCCAGAAGGCCCTGATAATAGCGCGCCAGCGCCAGCACGATCGCGATCTTCATGATCTCAGATGGCTGCAGCTGAACCGGGCCGAGATCCAGCCAGCGCTGCGCACCCATGCGCGTGGCGCCGACCACTTCGACAGCGACCAGCAATAGCAGCGAGACTGCATAGAGCGGATAGGCCATCGCGAGCCAAATCCGCACGTCGACGATCGCCAGCACAAGCGTCAGGATCAGGATCAATCCGAACCGCGACGCGTGCGCCAACGGCATGCCGGCCCAGGAGCCGTCCGTCACCGAAAAGTGCATCACGACGCCAATGCACGCGAGCGCGCACAATACCGTGATGAGCCCCCAATTGAGCCTGGCGAGACGTTCGCCGAAGCTTCGATACCCGGCCGCCGTGGTCATGCCCGCTTCCGATCCTTGGTTTCGAGCGCCGCGATCGTTTTGGCTTTTCGCGCGCTCGGGTCAGCGAGCAGCACGGCGCGCATGACGTCGCGCGCAATCGGCGCCGCAACCGCCGAACCGCCGCCGCCGTGCTCGACGACCACCGCGCATGCATAGCGCGCCGCATCGTTCGGCCCGTAGCAGACGAACAGTGCGTGGTCGCGCAGCTCCCAGTCGAGGTCCTCGTTGCGCTTGACGCCGCGCACGCGCTCGGCGGCGGTGATGACGCGCACCTGCGCCGTGCCGGTCTTGCCGTTGATCTGCACTTCGGCGGCGCCAGGCGGCGCGCCCACGGCATCGATCGCGCGACCGGTCACGGGGTCGCGGACAAGGCCAAGCCGGTTCCTGGCGTAAGCAGTCCCGCCAGGCTCGTTGCTCACCCCGTTCATGCCGGTGAGGACCAGCTCACGCGCACGATCCGACAACGCGAGTTTCTTCGGCTCGATGCGCGGCCGTGGCGCGCCGCCCTCGCGCACCAGGCGCGGCGTGACGCCGAGGCCGCCGTTCGCGAACCGCGCAGTCATGACGGCCAGTTGCAGCGGCGTGCACACGATGTCGCCCTGACCGATTGCGGCGTTGAGCGTCAGGCCCGACGTCCATTCGCCCTTGCCGATCTTGCGCCACCAGGCCGGATCCGGAATGACGCCCTCAAGCGTTGCTGGCACGCCGATGTCGTGCTTTTGGCCGAGCCCCATGAGGCGCGCCACATCGGCGATCCGTTGCGGCCCGGCGCGCAACGACGCCTGGTAGAAGTAGACGTCGCACGAATGCTTGATCGCGTCGTGCAGGTCCACCGATCCGTGCCCGCCGCGCTTCCAGCAGTGGAAATTGCGCCCGCCGAACGGAAAGAAGCCAGGGCAGTTGACGCGCCATTTCGGATCGACGCCGGCCTCCACGACCGCTGCGCCGGTGACGAGTTTGAACGTCGAGCCCGGATGATAAGCGCCGGTGACGCACTTGTGGAACAGAGGCTTGTACTTGTCCTCGTTCAATTCCTTGAACGCCGCCGACCCGATGCCGTTCACGAACTGATTGGGGTCGAAGCCCGGCGACGAGCCGAGAATGATGAGGTCGCCGTCCCAAATGTCCATGACGACGCATGCAGCCGACTCTCCGCTCATCCGCTCCATGGCGTAGCGCTGAAGATCGGCGTCAATGGTGGTGATGATCGGCGAGCCGCGCACAGGCGCCTTGGCCTCGCGCTGATCCTCGCCAATGGCGCGGCCCGATGCATTGACCTCAACCAGGGCGATGCCCGGTTCACCGCGCAATTCGTTTTCCAGCGCCGCTTCAAGCCCGGCCTTGCCGACGCGCACGTCCGGATGCCGCAGATAACGCGCGCGCGCGCTTTCGAAACGCTCGCCAGGCAGCGCCTTCGGTCCAAGGCCGGCCGCGAGGCGATCGTCTTGTTCTACCTTGTCGATTTCTCGCTGGTTGGCCTTTTGGACATAGCCGATCGGGTGCGCGAACGCCGCCGTGTACGGATAGAATCTCTGCTGGCCGACCTCGACGATAACGCCGGGCAAGTCCGGGAGACGCACGTTGACGGCGGCGAATTCGTCCCAGGTCAGGCCGTTCTTGATCAGCACGTCGTCGAATTTGCGCTTGTTGCGCACGTCGCGCAGGCGGCGCTGGATGGCCGCTTCGCTGAGATTAACGTATGCGGCGACCTTGCGCAGCGTTTCTTCCACTCCGTCCTTGGCGTTCTCCGGGCGGATCGAGACGCGATAATCCGGGCTCGTAATGGCCAGTTCGACGCCGAACCGGTCATAGATCACACCCCGTCGCGGCACGATCGGACGCGCATCGTAGCGATTGCTCTCGGCGGCGCGGGTGTATTCCTTGTCGACGAAATCCTGCGTCTGCAGATAGACCAACCGCCCGCCAATCGCGGCGAGCGCGCCGGCGCCGCCGCCGCCGAGGATGAGCGCCCGGCGGCTGAAAATCCCCATCAAATCGCGTTTTGCGGTTGGCTTGTAATTCATGAGATCAGGCCTTCGCCCTGCCGACGATATAGAGCGGTCGAACCAGCGGAAAGAGCAACGCCGTGATGCCGGCAGCGAGCGCGAACGGTCCGATTTTCGCGGCGCCGCCCAGCGCCGGCGGCGCGATCAAAGCGGCCAGCGCGCAGACCGCGATCATGGTCGCGATAAAGCCGGCCCATTCAGTGAAAAGATTGGCCGAGCGGGTGGCCGTCGCGGCGGTCCGCCCAAGCAGGAAGCCGGCGAGATAAATGATCGCGAACAATCCGAGCGGACCACCCGACAACTGATCCTGCAGCAAACCAAGGAGGAAAAGCACGACAGGTGCGCGCCACCCGGTTTCACCCATCGCGGCCCAGCCGTAGGCCGCCCACATGACCGCCAGCGGCAATGGCGGACTCGCCGCAAGCGGCCCCCATGGCAGCGCCGGGGCGACCACGCAGATGAGCGCGATCACCAGCCCCGCCAGCCGGGCCAGCGACATGCGCGCGCCGGGCGCGAGGAGGCCGAGGCGGCTCATCGCCGGGTGGGACCAGCCGGCCCGCCGGCGGGCGCAGGCGCGACCGGCGGCGCATCGGCTTCGTCGGGCGCGACGCGCGCCGATGGCGGCGGCGGGCGCGGACCTGCTGGGCGCACGGGCGTTGGGATGGGCGGTGCGGCGACGACCACTTCCCGCGTCGACGGCGGCGGCGGCGGCGGTCCCGTATCAACGACCGGGGCGAGGTCCGGCGGCTCGACCGGGGCGAACGGCGTCAACCGAACGAAATCAATCGGCGCGCTCGAGATGCCGAGTTTCACCCGCCAGACGCCGTCGCGCCCCACGGTGGCGCGACCAACCGGAATGCCGGCCGGAAACAGGCCGCCATCGCCGGACGTGACGATCGATTCGCCGTCGCGCGGCGTCGAAATGCCGACGACATTCTGCAGCGCAGGCGCCGCCACGCGGATCAGGCCCTCGAGTTCGGGCGCGCCGCCCGGTTCGCCGACCAGAATGGCCCGAACCCGGCTCGTCTGCCCCATGACGGGAATCCGCGAATTGTAGTCGTCCAGGAGCAGGATCCGCGACGAATGGCGGCCGACCGACACCACGCGACCGACCAATCCATTCTCATTGGCGGCGACAAAGCCGGTTTTGACGCCCTGATCGGCGCCTGCATTGGCCAGCAAGGTGCGCCGGAACGGCCCGCCAACGTCCAGCACAAGCCGGGCGGTCAGTCCGTCCGAGGGGCGCAACGCCGCGCCGGCGCTGTGCGGGGCGACGCGCAGCAGCGATTCGTAGCGCGCGTTGCGCTCGGCCAGCGTCATCGCATAGGTGCGCCATTCGCGGAGTTCGGCGTTTTCGCGTTCGAGTTCTTTGACGCGCCCCGCGGCTGTCCACATCTGCGCGAACTGCTGCGTCAGCGAGGTCGCGCCATCGACCGGGGCTTGCCCCGCCTGGACCGCGGCGCCGATCCCGTCGTCGAGCGTCGCCTCCGGGCCGACCTGCCCCGTCGAAGGGTTTCGCAGGGCCAGAAAAGCCCATGCCGCCAAGGCCAACGCGGCCGCAACGCCCGCGCCGATCGTGAGCCGAAAGCCGCCACCGCCTCGCCGTCCGCTTCTGCGCCTCGCCACGCAAACCCCCTTTTGGATCAGACGGACGTTTGGACCCGGACCGCGCCGACCGCTCAAAATCGCCCAGACGGGTCAAAAGACGTTAGATTTCAATTTTGAACGTAGCCCAGCGCCGGCGGCCGACAGCTATGCGCCGCCGCGCGGTCAGACCTCGGGAAGGAGCAGCCGCTTGCTTTCCGGCTTGTTGAGAATTTCCAGAGCCTTGCCGCAGCCGAGCACGACGCAGCGCAACGGATCGTCGGCGACCGAGACGCGAATGGAAATGCGGTCCTGGAGAACGACATCGAGGTTGCGCAAAAGCGCGCCGCCGCCGGTCAGCATGATCCCGTGGTCATAGATGTCGGCGGCGAGTTCCGGCGGCATCTGCTCGAACGCCTGCTTCACCGCATCGACGATTTCGGACACCGGGTCGGCCAGCGCTTCGGCGACCATGGCTTCGGTCGCCGCGATCTCCTTCGGCGTGCCGTTCATGATGTCGCGGCCCTTGATCATCATCGTGAGGCCGCCGCCCTGGTCGGGCGCCTTGGCGGTCCCGATCTCCTTCTTGATCCGCTCGGCGGTCGAATCGCCGATCAGCAGGTTTTCCGTACGGCGCAGATACTGGATGATCGCTTCATCCATTTTGTCGCCGGCGACGCGCAGCGAGCGCGACCAGACGACCCCGCCGAGCGACAGAACCGCGATTTCGGTTGTGCCGCCGCCGATGTCGACGACCATGCATCCAGAAGGATCGTCGATTTGCAGCCCCGCGCCGACGGCGGCGGCGACTGGCTCTTCGATCAGATGGACCTTGCGCGCGCCCGCGGCCTGGGCGCTTTCGAGGATCGCGCGACGCTCGACGGCGGTTGCGCCGGTCGGCACGCAGATGATGATCTGCGGCGAGATCAGCGCCGGACGCGGCATGACCTTCTTGATGAATTGTTTGATCATTTCCTCGGCGACGTCGAAGTCGGCGATGACCCCGTCCCGGAGCGGCCGGATGACCTCCATCATGCGATGCGTCTTGCCGAGCATCGACTTGGCCTCTTGGCCAACCGCGTGGACCACCTTGCGGCCGCCCTCGGTGACGTAAGCGACCACGGACGGTTCATCGAGCACGACACCGCGACCTTTAACGTAGACCAGCGTGTTCGCGGTCCCGAGGTCGATCGCGATATCTGGCGCCACGAGTCCAAAAAGATTGCCGACCATGCGTTCCTCGCGTCACCCGCCGGTTCGATTGGCGGACATATCGTGCTTAGCGTCGCGAACGTTACCGACCTGCAAACATTGCGCCTCAAGGCTGCAATCAACCGTCCTCACGCAATTGCGGACAACGGAACGACCGCAAACCGTACGCGACACGTTCATTCCAAACACGATGGTTAACGTGTGGCGTGCGCCGGGGCTTGATGCAAGGGCTTGGTTCCATGCAATTTCGTAGCGCACATGCGCTACGAAATGCCGAAAGCGACCGCGATCACCCCTAAGGCCGTGAGCGCGGCGCCGAAAATCGCACGCCAGCCAAGACGTTCCGCAAAGAGCCGCCGGCCCGCGAAGGCGGCCATGGGGATATCGACGACCCCAACGGCGCGCACGGCCGCCGCCGGCGCCAAAGCGACAGCCGTGAACCATCCGATGCTGGCGGCGGCGCCGCAAAATCCCGCCCCCCAGGCGCGCGGCCCGGCCTTGAGAGCTACGGATAGCGCCTGGGGATCGCGCCACCCAAGCCAGAGGCCGAGTCCGGCCGTCTGCAGGAACTGAACGAAGGCCACCACGATCGCCGCCGCAAAAACCGGGTCGGCCGGCGCAACGGCATGGGCGGCGATCCGAAACGCATTGATCGAAACGCCGAACGCCGCGCCCGCGCCCAGGCCGAAGGCGGCCGCGCTGAGGCTGTCGGCCGCTCGGTCGTCGGTCGCGCGCTTTGGCCAGGAGAGAATCGCTAGTCCGATCGTCGCCACGGCGATGCCTGTCCAGCCGAGCCCGCTCAACCGGTCGCCGAACGCTAGGCCAACCAGGGCCGAGAACGGCAGTGAACTTTGCTGGAAGGCCGTGCCGATGGCGAAGCTCGCCCGGCGCATCGAAACCAGAAGCGACGCCGTCGCCAGCACCTGCGCCAGCGCCCCGATCGCAGAGGCGACCAGGAACCTGGGGGCGTCGATAATCGCCGCGGTCGGCGCATCCAGAACCGTTGCGGCGGCGAGCCAAGCCAGGGCGAACGGCAATCCGAAGGCGAACCGCACCAGTGTCGCGCCCCATGGGCCGGCGCTCGCGACCAGATCGCGCTGGAACGCATTACGCGCCGTCTGGAAAGCCGCCGCGGCGACCGTGATGGGGATCCAAATCCAGGCGGGCATTCGAAACCTATGGCAGGCGGGGCGGCGGCTCGGTAGAGGCCAGTCTCCGCGTTCGCGCACTGAGACGAGAGCCTTCGCCATGCTGTCTGGATTGATCTTGGCCGCCGCGCTCGCCGCAGCTTCGCCCGCAGACCATGCCGCCGCCTGTCGCGACAAGGACGGCTGGAGCGATCCCGCGCCGCCGATCCGGATCTTCGCCAATGTCTATGGCGTGGGCACGTGCGGCATCACGGCCGTGCTGATCGTCGATCCCACGGGGCTCGTGCTGATCGATTCCGGGCCGGCGAACGCCGCGCCAATCGTCCAGCGCAACATCGAGACCCTGGGGTTCAGGATCACCGACGTGAAGCTCCTGCTCGCGACGCACGAGCATTTCGACCACGTCGGCGGCCTTGGCGCCCTTCAGGCGGCCAGCGGCGCTGCACTGCGGGTTTCCGCTCCAGCCGGGCGCGTTCTGAGCGAAGGGGCCGTCGATCCGAACGATCCGCAATTCGGCGAGATCGAACCGCCGGCAAGGGCAGCCGTCGGCCCGCCCATCGTGGATGGCGAAATCATCCGTCTCGGCGCCATTTCGCTCACCGCACATCTGACGCCCGGCCACGTTTTCGGCGGCACGTCCTGGACGTGGCGCGCCTGCGAACGCGATCGCTGCCACTCGATCGCTTACGCAGACTCTCTCTCCGCGGTCTCGCGCGACGGCTACCGCTTCCTCGACCACCCCGACCGTGTAGAGGCCATCACGAAAAGCATCGCGACCGTCGCCAAGCTCAAGTGCGACATCCTCATCACCCCGCATCCGTCCAGCAGCGCCCTCTTCGCCCGCCTGCACGGCGAGGCCCCACTCGTGAACCGACGCGCCTGCGCGGCCTATGCCGCCAGCGCGCGCGCCAATCTGGAAAAGCGCCTGGCCCAGGAACGGGCTGCGCGCCCCTAGCCGTCTCGCCCTCGGTTGGGAAACGGTCTAGGTCAGTCCAAACTGTGGGAGAAACGACGAATGGCTGAGATGAACCGGCGCTGGCTGTTGGCGGCGCGGCCGCACGGCATGGTCAAGGACAGCGACTTTTCGCTGGTCGAGGCGCCCGTCCCCGAGCCCGGCCCGGGCGAGTTCCTAGTGCGCGTCACCCACCTCTCGTTTGACCCCACCCAGCGCGGCTGGATCACCGCCGACACCTACCTCCCGGCCGTCAAGATCGGCGACGTCGTGCGCGCCGGCGGCGTCGGGCAGGTTGTGAAATCCAACCACCCCGGCTTCAAGGTCGGCCAAATGGTGCAGGGCGGCTTCGGCTGGCAGGATTATTACGTCAGCGCCGGCATGACCGAATTCATGCCGGTCTCGATCGTGCATCCCGGCATCTCGCCCGAACAGGCGCTCGGCGTGTTCGGCATCACCGGTCTGACCGCCTATTTCGGCCTCACCGACGTCGGCAAGCCGAACCCTGGCGACACGGTCCTCGTCTCCGGCGCAGCCGGCGCGACTGGTTCCGTGGTCATTCAGATCGCCAAGGCGCTCGGTTGCCGCGCGATCGGGATCGCGGGCGGGGCCGACAAATGCGCCTGGGTCACCGGCGTGGCGGGCGCCGACGCCTGCATCGATTACAAGAACGAAAACGTCGCCCGTCGTATCCGTGAGCTGGCTCCGAACGGCGTCAACGTCGTGTTCGAAAATGTCGGCGGCGAGATGCTTGAAGCCGCCCTGATGAACCTTGCGCAGCGCGCCCGCGTGGTGCTGTGCGGCGGCATCAGCTCCTACAATGAGGTCGAGCCCAAAGGCATCCGCCCCTACATGCAGCTCACTGTGACGCGCTCGCGCATGGAGGGCTTCATCGTCCTCGATTACGCACCGCGCTATCCGGAGGGCGTGATGGCGCTGTCGAAACTGATCGCCGAGGGGAAACTCAAAACGGCAGATGACGTTCAGAACGGCTTCGAAAACATTCCGGCCACGTTACGACGCCTGTTCGAGGGGAAAAATCTCGGCAAGCAATTGCTGAAAATCACGGAGCCTCCACTTCCGATCGCATGAGCGATCTTGAGAGCTTCCCAAGCCCATTCGAGGCGGTCGTCGTCGGCGCCAGCGGCGGCATCGGTGCGGCGCTGACCAGGCGGCTTGCGGCGTCCGCTTCGGTCACGCGGGTCGTGGCGATGTCCAGGTCCGGGGCGGTCCCCGCCGGCGCCAAAATCGTTCCTGTGCGCATCGACGTCACCGACGAGACGTCGATCGCCGCCGCCTTCGCTGAGACGGGCGCCGACCTGCGCCTCGTTATCGTCGCCGTGGGCCGGCTGCACGACGCTGCGGGCCTGCCGGAAAAGGCGCTGCGCGATCTCGACGCGGACGCCATGGCGCGGAGTTTCGCGCTCAACGCCATCGGCCCGGCGCTGGTCTTCAAGCACGCCGCGCCGCTTCTTGCGCGCACCGGCAAGAGCATCCTCGCCGCTTTGTCGGCGCGCGTCGGCTCGATCTCGGACAATCGCAAGGGCGGCTGGTACGGCTATCGGGCGGCGAAGGCGGCGCTCAATCAGATTATTCGCACGAGCGCGATCGAACTGGCCGCCAAACGCCGCGATCTCGTCTGCGTCGGCCTGCATCCGGGCACGGTCCGAACAGCGATGTCGGCGCCCTTCCTTCCGGGATACACGGCGAACGAGATCTTTGAGCCGGACTTCGCCGCGAGCGCATTGCTCGACGTGGTGGATGGGTTGAACCCGGCGCAGACCGGGCGGGTTTTCGCGTGGGATGGCGAGGAGATTGCGCCTTAAGGGGTAACGCAACGTCATCCTGGACGCGCCGAAGGCGCGACCGGGATCCAGACGATGCGGTGCGGCCCCTGGATCCCGGTCTCGCGCGGGGCGCAAGCCCAGGATGACGAGGCCGAGCCCCTATGCGATCGCCCGCGCTGGCGCCGCTTGCGCGGCCAGCGCGTCGAACGCCGCCCAAAATTCCGCGCGCTTGTCGTCGCGCTCCATCAGGATCTCATGCATCGCGCCTTCGACGGTGATATGGCGCGCGTTCGCCATGAGCTTGGCGAGGTCCTCGTGGCTCTCGTTGTCGACGAGTTTCTCTTCGCCAGCGCTCGCCACCAGGATCGGCACGCGGATGTTGGCGAGCGCCGAGGGTCGGCGGAAATTTTCGAACGCTTCGGCCGCCGCATTGACCCAGCCGACGGTCGGCCCGGCGAGCGCGAGCCGCGGCTCGATCTCGACGGCGGCCTGCGCCCGCGCGAAGCGCTCGGCGTCGTGGGTGACGCGGTTGGCTTTGAATTTCTCTTTGCGCCATTGGCGCTCGACGCCCGGCGCAAACGTCGCGCCGAACCCAGCCGCGGCCATGAAGCGCACGAACTTCAAGGTCATGTCCTTGAGGTCGGGAATGCCCCACATCGGCGCGGAGAACGCAGCCGCCTCCACCTCGACGCGGCGCATTTGCATGGCGCGCAGCGCGATGGCGCCGCCCATGGAATGGGCGAGGATCAAGTGGGGCTTCGGCAATTGCGCCGCCAATGTGCGGACCGCATCGCCGAGGTCGTTGGCCGGATCATCGAGGGTCTCGAGATGGCCCTTCTGGGGGTTTGGCGTCAGCCGGCTCGACAGCCCCTGCCCGCGCCAATCCATGCTGAACACAACGAAACCGCGGGCTTGAAGCTCGCTCACGACCTCGAAGTATTTCTCGATGAACTCTGTTCGGCCATTACACAGCAGAACCGAGCCGCGCGGAGGACCGTTGAGCGCTGGCGCGAGCATAGCTCGCAGCTTGACGCCCCCACGGCCCTCCAACCACAGCTCTTCCGCGCCGTCAGGCTCGAGATTCCCGGATACGCGGATGAACGTCATTCGGGCTCAGCCCCGGAGCTTCGCCATGACCGACTGAAGCTGCATGGCGACGCCCATGTCGCCCACAACCTTCAGCTTGCCTTGCATGAAGGCCATCGTCGGATCGAGCTTGCCCTCGGCCATCGCGATGAAATCGGCGAGCGCGAGTTGCAGGGTCGTGTCGGCGGCTGCGTCGTCGGTCGAAACCGCGCCCGCCGCGCCGTCGAGGAAAATCTTCCCGTCAGCGCCAAAATCGAACTTCACCTTCTTGCCCGGAACAGTCGCGCCGGCCGAAGCGAAGCGCTGATAGATTTCATCGAACGTCATGAGTGCACTCCTCCCAAGGGGAAGCCCCTTACACACCAGCCCCATGGTGCTGGCAAGGGACCTCGATCGCCGACGTAGCCCGCCGTTGCGCGCGCCCGGCCAATCGCTAGGCTTTCGGGGCGAGGAGACGCAATGAGCTGGCGCAAAGACATTGAGGAATTGCGGGCGCGCGAAGCGTTGGCCGAAGAAATGGGCGGCCAGGAGCGGGTCGCCCGGCAAAAATCGCTCGGCAAGCTGACCGTCCGGGAACGAGTGGACGCGCTGCTCGATCCGGGCTCGCTGCACGAAATCGGCAAAATCGCGGGCCAGGCCGAATACGGCGCTGACGGCGAGCTCCTGAGCTTTCGGGCGTCGAATTTCGTAGTGGGCCGCGGCCGGGTCGCCGGCCGGCCGGTCATGGTCCAGGCCGATGATTTTACCGTGCGGGGCGGCGCCGCTGACGCCGCCATCTGGCAAAAAATGCTGCTCGCCGAGCAGATGGCCAACGAATACCGGATGCCCCTGATCCGGCTGGTCGACGGCACGGGCGGCGGCGGCTCGGTCAAAATGCTCGAGAAGGACCCACGCACCTACATTCCCGCGACGCCAGGTTGGGAATGGGTGGTCGCCAACATGTCGACCGTCCCGGTGGTCGCCCTGGCGCTCGGACCGTGCGCCGGGCTCGGCGCCGGCCGGGTCGCCGCCAGCCATTACAGCGTGATGGTGCGCGGCATGAGTCAGGTGTTCGTCGCCGGCCCACCAGTCGCCAAGGCCATCGGCGAGGACGTCGACAAGGAGCAACTGGGCGGCTCGGAAATCAACGGCAAGAACGGCACTGTGGACGATATCGTCGACAGCGAGGCGGCCGCGTTCGACGCCGCGCGCCGGTTCCTTTCTTACCTGCCCGCCTCCATCGACGACCTGCCGCAGCGCGCGCCGCCGCGCGACCGCCCCGACCGGCGCGAGGACGCTCTCGTCGACATAGTGCCGCGAGATCGGATGGTGCCTTACAAGATGCGCCGCATTCTCGAGGCGACGCTCGACGACGGCTCGTTCTTCGAAATCGGACGCCAATGGGGACGGCCGATCATCACGGGCTTGGCGCGCCTCGACGGTTGGCCCGTGGCCGTGCTCGCCGGCGATCCGATGTTTCTGGGCGGCGCCTGGACGGCCGACGCCTGCCGCAAGCTCATCCGCTTCGTCGACATGGCGCAGACGTTCCACCTGCCGGTGGTGCATTTCGTCGATTGCCCAGGCTTTGCGGTCGGCGCGAAACACGAAAAGGCCGGCATAGTCCGGCTCGGCGTGCAGGCGATGGCGGCGGTGTACCAGGCGCGTGTGCCGTGGTGCGCGATTGTGGTGCGCAAGGCCTATGGGCTGGCCGGTTCGGCGATGTCCAATCCGTCGCGCGCGAAATATCGCTATTGTTGGCCGTCGGGCGATTGGGGGTCCCTGCCGATGGAGGGCGGGATCGAGGCGGCGTTCAAGCGGGACATCGAGGGTTCACCCGATCCGGAGGCGTTTCTCGCAGCGATCCGAACCCGGATGGAAGCCATGCGCTCGCCCTTCCGAACCGCCGAGGCCTTCTACGCCGAAGAAATCATCGATCCGCGCGATACGCGCCCGCTGCTCGTCGAGTGGATCCAGCTTGCGCAGCGCACGTTGATGCGCGGCCCGAGCGCCTTTGGAATGCGGCCGTAGGACGAAGCCAAGCGCGCCGGCGCGAAACCAGGCGACGCCGCCAATCGTGCCGAGGCCGAACGTAGGATATAATCCGGTAAGTCCGGCGCGCTGGGTCGCGGCAATTCGAAAATATAGGCTGCCCCACCCCGCAAATACGCAACGGCGGACCGCCGAATGAGCCGACGAAGGTCGTCCGTGTTCGTGAGATCTGAGGGGCCGTTGCGCATAGCGCCCGGTTGTCGCCGCCGATTCGCGGCACTTCAACTTTCCGATCGCTCGTTCTAGGCGTCGACCTCAACGCCCAGGTCGGGCGGGCGGCATCCGCGCTTGGCCTTCGCACCGATCGCGCACATCGCGCCCGCATGTGCGCGGCGTTCCGTCCTTCGCGAGGCAAATGCGCACGTCCTGCATCCGTCCGTCGCGGCACACGACAGCCATTTGATCGGCCTTGAGGCGTTTGTTGGCGGCGAGGAAATGGTTGCGCACGTCAGCTGCGGTGACGAGATACGTGCGGTCCGGCGCGGCGAACGCCGGTGGGGTCGCGACGCTCGCCCGTAGTTTGCGCGTCAGGTCGAAATAGGCTTGGGCGCTCAGGCCGGAGCAGGCGCCGTGCCTGCGCCATTCATGTTGGACGAGGCGGGGCGACGGCATGATGTCAAGCATTTGCTGCGTGAGCGCGGGTGTAGGCCCGGGCGCCGAGGTCGGACAATCGGCGGGCCAACCGACCTCATTTTGGGGCCAGAGACCATGGACAACGAACGCAAACCGGCGCGACGCGCCGCACTGGGCCTGATCGCGCTCCGCATTGCGCGGATCGGCGCAATAGGTCGGGCTCCAGGACAGCGCGAGGACATAATAGTCAAACCGCCCCGGCGTGCTGGCTGGTCTCGATTGCGCGGACGCCGGCCCGCTCGCAACCATCGCAACCACTAGGAACGCTGCGGCAATCGCAGCGCGAACACGCGTCAAAGTCATCGTCGCCCTCCCCCTGGCCTTCCCCCGCGCCCGATCAGCGCGGCGACTTTTGGGCGCCGACGGTCGCCGGGCCCGCTTGCCCCGGCTTGACGAACTTGAGCGTCATGCGGTCGCTTTCGCCGATCGCAGCGTAGGGCGAGGAATCGAACGCCGGATTTTCCGGCATGCCAAGCGGCGCGGTGCGCAAAACGGGCGGCAACGTCCAGACGCCGAAGGGATGATCCTTGGAATCCTTGGGGTTGGCGTTGATCTCGCTCGATCCGGCGAATTCGAAGCCCGCCTCGAGCGCGACCGCGCGAACGAACGCCTCCTGGACGTAGCCGTCGCCCGCGCGCGGATCCTGAAGGCCGGTCGACCGGGCGCGATGCTCTTCGATTCCCAGGACGCCGCCCGGCTTCAGGGCGCGATGGATGGCCCGAAAGGCGCGCTCGACGTAGCCCTCGGCCATGAACGTGTGGACATTGCGCATGACCAGGGCGAGGTCGACGGACCCTTCCGGAGCGAGGTCGTCGATCGTCGGGCCGATGGCGGAAACCTCGATGGCGCCGTAGGTGCCGGGATCGGAGAGGAACCGCTTGGCGAAGCCTTCCAGGGCGAGTGTCTGCGCCGGCGTGGCGGTCGCCGGGTCGAAGGACGCCACCTTGAGCCGCCCTCCGCCCTTGGCCAGAAATGGAGCGAGGATCGCCGTGTACCAGCCGCGGCCGGGCAGCACCTCGAGCACGTTCATGTCCGGGCGGATGCCGAAGAACTTCAGCGTTTCGACCGGATGACGCCAGGCGTCGCGCGCACGGTCAATGCGCCATGGTCCGGCGGCGGCCCATTCGAGCGAGCCGACCGGCGTCGCCGGCAGGTCGATTCTCGGCGGCGGCGGCTTGGGCCGATCGTCACACCCCAGCAACGGCGTGGCGAGCAGGCCCGCGAGAACTGTCCGGCGGGGCGCGAGCGAAGGAATCGACATGTCAGCCAGCTAGCATCCGGCCGGGCCCGACCGCTACGGCTTCACGAACTTCAGGGTCATCCGATCCGGTTCGCCAATCGCGTCATACTTCGCGCGATCGAACTTCGGATCGTCCGGCTGACCGAACGGCGAGGTCCGGCGCACAGGGGCCAGGGTCCAGACGCCGAAGGGGTGATCCTTTCGGTCGCGCGGGTTGGCGTTGATCTCGCTGCGGGCGGCGAGACGGAATCCGGCCTTGAGCGCCGCCTCGATGACGTAAGCCTCCGAAACGTAGCCGGTTTCGCTCATCCATTTGAGATCGTTCTGGCCTTCGGGCGCGCGCGACTGTTCGAGGCCGAGCACCCCGCCAGGCTTCAGGACGGCGTAAAAATCAGCCATCGCCTTGTCGATCATGCCAACCCGCAGCCAGCCGTGGGCGGCCCCCGCGTTGATCACGAGGTCAGCTGAACCTGGCTGCCCCAGCGGCGGCGATTGCGGGCCGAACCCGACGGTCTCGACGCGGCCCCACTTCGTTCGGTCGGAAAACCGGGTCTCGAATTCCGCTCGCGTACGGCGGGCGTTTTCCGACAGGCGGGGATTGGCGAGATCGGCGTGGCCGACGACATAGCGCCCGCCTGTGCGCGCCGCATACGGCGCGAGGATCTCTGGATACCAGGCCTCTGCGCCGGGCTGCACTTCGATCACCGTCAGCCCCGGCCGCAGCCCCCAAAACGCGAGCGTCTGCGCCGGGTGGCGCTGCTCGTCACGGGCGACGCTCGACGCCGGGCGATTGGGCGAGGCCAAGACTTCGCGCAGCGCCGGATCTTGAACGACGTACGGTGCGGGCGGCGCGCCGCCGCCCGGGGTCGTCGCGCATCCCGCCGTCAGCATCGCGACAGCCGTCGCCGCGGCCCCTGCCAAACGCTTCATCTCGATCTCCCTGCGCCGACCGAAACCCCGCCCGGCGGGGCCGCACCCTAGGCGAGGCGCCCGCGCTCCGCAAACCAAGCCGCTCATCCCCTTGAACGCCCCAAAACCCGCGCCTACCTCGGGGATGTCGGGCGCTCATTCGAGGCTCGGCGCGACGCACGGCCGCCAAAACGGGGTCGCGCTGTCGAACGGAGCCCCGCCGCTTTCGGGGCGTGACGTGTCGCTTTTGGAGGACATCTCATGTCGAACGACCTCTCTCCCCTTTACCGCACTCTCGTCGGCTTTGACCGCATCAACCAGCTCATGGACCAGGCGCTGCGCAATGACGGCGTCGGCGGCTACCCGCCCTTCAACATCGAGCAGACCGGCGAAGACACGTTCCGGATCGAGTTGGCCGTGGCCGGATTCTCCGAGGACGAACTGTCGATCGAGTACCGCGAAAACAGCCTGATCGTTTCCGGCCGCAAGGCGCCGGTCGAGGAAGCCCGCCGCTTCCTGCACCGCGGGATCGCGGAGCGCAATTTCGAGCGCAAGTTCGGCCTCGCCGACTATGTCCGCGTCGACGGCGCCCGCTTGGTCAACGGCATGCTGACCGTCGATCTCGTGCGCATCGTCCCCGACAGCTTGAAGCCGCGGAAAATTTCGATCGCGACGGGCAAACCGGTTCGCGCGACGCGCATCGACGCGGTCGCCGCCGAATAACCGCCGCCTACTAAGCGAGGATTGCGACGGCCTCGGCGCCCAGGCGGGCGTCGAGGTCGCTGGTTCGCGCCGCCGCAAAGCGCGCGCGCAACGCCGCGAACGCTTTGGCGGCGTATTTCTGCGGCTCCTGGCTGTAGGGCGCGCCTTCAAGGTCGATCGTGTACGGCGTATCGCCGGCGCGCGCGTTGGCCGCACTCCAGACGAGGAACGTCGTCACGTCGGACGCGAGCAGCGGCGCGAGCGTTGCGAACACTTCGTCCGGCGCATCCCAATCGCCCTGCAGGGCCGGCTCGAGCATGCGGTCGACATAATCCACCACATGCGGGCAATGAGCGCGCAGGATGCCACCCGGCGTCGGGTCCGAGAGCAATTGCTGGACTTGTCCGAACACGCCGAAATCGGCGAGCGCCGGGCGATGTCCGAACAGGTATGGCCGCAGGCGCAAATGCGCCTCCAAAAGATCGGCGAAACGGCGGAACGAGCGCTCGATGAAGGGGCCCGTCACGGCGTTCGATCCGACGAAATGCAGGCGCCCGGTCATGCGCTCGCGCACGGCGGCCTCGAGCGGGCGACGATCCGGCGGCGGGTCGTCCTTCGTCATCATGTCGACGATGCGCTTGGCCGCCCAAAGCTGATCGGCCTCGTAGCCCCAGCGAAAATGGAACATAGCCTTGTTGAGCCATTCGTCGGCGTAGTCCTCGAGCAGCGCCGAGACGAAGGCGCACGACGGGTCCGGCGGAACGATCGACGGCTCGGGATGCGCAGCTTCGAGGCGCTCTAGGATCGGCGTCGAGTCCTGCATCGCCTGCTCCTCGGAATCGACCAGCAATGGCACGAGCGGAAGCTTGGCGTATTTGGCGAACTCCGCCTGCGCCGCGCCGGCCCGAGGGATCCAAACGTGCTCAAGCCCCTTGTAGCGGAGGTAGGAGCGCACCTTCACGGAATAGGGCGACAGATCCGCGCCAAACAGGCGCAACGGCGGCTTCATGGTCTTCTCCCCTGCAGCGTTAGCGGGCGCCGGCGGACAACAGATCGTGCATGTGGATGACGCCCACCGGCCGGCCCGCCTCGACGACGAACACCGCCAAAATCTTCTTCTCGTCCATCATCGCGATCGCATCGGCGAGCGGCGCGGCCGCATCGATGTGCTTCGGCGCGCCGGACATGAGAGCCTCGACCGTACCGGCGAACGTTTCGGGCGTCAGGCGCCGACGCAGATCGCCGTCGGTGACAACGCCGATCAATTGGCCGCCGG
Source organism: Caulobacterales bacterium (assembly GCA_049317545.1). Classification (GTDB taxonomy): domain Bacteria; phylum Pseudomonadota; class Alphaproteobacteria; order Caulobacterales; family Aquidulcibacteraceae; genus REEB506. The sequence continues at coordinate 45,602 of JBMOIB010000004.1, forward strand.
CGTCGACGACGCCTGCGGCGCCGATGCCGCCGCGCGTCATCGCTTCCAAGACGTCCGGCACACGCGCGCCAGCGGAGACGAGCGGCAAATTCTCACCCGCGCGCATGACGTCGCGCACATGCTTGAGCAGAGCGCCAAGTTTGCCGCCCGGATGCAGGCGACCGAAGGCACGCTGGTCGAAGCCGGCGGCCCGCAGCAGCGCCACGGCGAGCGCATCGCCCATGGCGAGGCACATTGTGGTGGAGGTCGTCGGCGCTGGCGCCTCTTCGCTGGCTTCGCCGCAATCGGGAAGCGTCAACGCGACTGTTGCGGCGCGCGCCAAAGCGCTGTCCGGCCGAAGCGTCATGCCAATGAGCGGAATGCCGAGGCGGCGGCAATGATGAATCAGGTCGGTCAGTTCGGCCGTATCGCCCGACCGCGAAAGGGCGAGAACGCAATCGCGGTCGGTGATCATGCCGAGGTCGCCATGGCTGGCTTCGGCCGGGTGCACGAAGTGCGCGGGCCATCCGGTGGAGGCGAAGGTCGCGGCGATCTTGCGGGCGATGTGGCCGCTCTTGCCCATGCCGGTCACGACGATCCGGCCGGTGGCGCCGGCCAGCGCGCGACAGGCCGCCACGAAGGCGACGCCCAATTCTCCATCGAGCGCATTCTTCATGGCCAAGAGGCCCTGGGCCTCGGCGTCGAGGGTTTCGGCGGCGGCGGCGCGCAGGGCGGCGGCGTCAAATGAAATGCTCATGGGACCACATAAGGCCAAGCCGCGGTCCACGCCAACGCCACCCGTCCCTGGACCACCGGCGCCGAACATGCATTGACCATTCCGTCGGGCCGATTGTGGTGGAGGCGAAGGCATGGGCGAGCAGACGATCCTGGTGACCGGCGGCGCCGGCTATGTTGGCGCGCACGCGTGTTTCGCTTTGGCGCAGGCCGGATATCGCATCGCGGTCGTCGATTCCCTGGCCAACGGCCATCGCCGGTTCGCCAAATACGGCCCCCTGTTCGAGATCGATATCCGCGACCAGGCCGCGCTCACGCAGGTGCTGGCGGAAACCAAGCCGGCCGCCGTCCTGCATTTCGCCGCCCTCATCGAGGTGGGCGAGAGCGTCAAGGACCCGGCCTCGTTCTATGACGTCAACGTCCGCGGAACCTTGAACCTGCTCGCCGCGATGCGGACGGCCGGCGTCGACAAAATCGTCTTCTCGTCGACCTGCGCGACCTATGGCCCGCCCCAGCGGCTGCCGCTCGATGAAACGCACCCGCAGGCGCCGATCAATCCATATGGCTGGACCAAGTTGATGATCGAGCGCGCCATCCTGGACATGGGCGCCGCCTACGGCGTCAAGGCGGCGATCCTGCGCTATTTCAACGCCGCCGGCGCGGCGCCGGACGAGGGCCTCGGCGAGCGCCACAGCCCGGAAACCCACGCCATTCCGCTGGCGCTGTTCGCTCTGCTTGGTCGGCGCCAAGGCTTTTCGGTGTTCGGAACCGATTACGACACGCGCGACGGCACTGCGGTGCGCGACTACATCCACGTCCTGGATCTCGCCGACGCCCACGTCCGCGCGCTCAAGCGCCTGCTCGACGGCGGCGACCCACAGGCCTTCAATCTCGGCGTAGGCGATGGCGTCACTGTCAAAGAGCTTCTCGCCGCTATCGAACGGGTCACCGGCCGCCGCCTCGACGCCGCCCTTGCGGACCGACGCCCCGGCGACGCGCCCGCCCTCATCGCCGACGCCCGTAAAGCCGCCGACATGCTCGGCTGGCGACCGACCCGCAGCCTCGACGCCATCCTCACGGACGCGTGGCGATGGCACGGCGAAGTCGAGCCGGCGCTGTTCGGCTGATCCCTGGCGGTTGAGGTCGCCCGCGCCCCGTCCTATGTGGGGCGCATGACCGCTCCCAACGCTATCGTCAACGTCCCCCGCCCCGCGGGCCCGCCCGTGCAAATCGGCAACGATTTGCCGCTCACTTTCATTTGCGGCCCCTGCGCCATGGAGAGCCGCGAGCACGCGCTCGAAACGGCGGAATGGCTGAAAGAGACGTTCGCCAAGGCCGGCGCGGGGTTCATCTACAAAACGAGCTTCGACAAGGCGAACCGGTCGAGCCTGAAGGGCGCGCGCGGCGCGGGGCTGGATTATGCGGGGCCGGTTTTCCAGGAAATCCGGGAGCGGTTGAACATCCCGGTCCTCACCGACGTGCATCTGCCCGATCAATGCGCAGCGGTCGCCGAGGTCGCGGACGTGCTCCAGATCCCGGCCTTTCTGTCGCGCCAGACTGATCTCCTGGTCGCCGCGGCCGAGACCGGACGGGCGATCAACGTCAAAAAGGGCCAGTTCCTCGCCCCCTGGGACATGAAAAACGTCGTCGCCAAAATCACCGGATCCGGAAACTCGAACGTCCTCACCTGCGAGCGCGGCGTCAGTTTCGGCTACAACACGCTCGTCTCGGACATGCGCGCATTGCCGATCCTCAAGGCGATCGGCGCGCCGGTCGTGTTCGACGCGACACATTCGGTCCAGCAGCCCGGCGGACGCGGCGAATCCTCTGGCGGCGAACGGGAATTCGTCCCCGTCCTGGCGCGCGCCGCGGTGGCGATCGGGGTTGCGGCGGTGTTCATCGAGAGCCATCCCAACCCTGACCAAGCGCCGAGCGACGGGCCAAATATGGTGCCGTTCGCCGAACTGCCGGGCCTGATCGCCGACCTGATGCGCTTCGACGCCCTGGCCAAAGGTCGGGCGTGATCACTGAACGGCGTTTTGCGTCAGACGTTTGACCTCCACGCGACGGTTCCGTTACACGGAAGGCGATCGGGGCGGTCAGGGTATTGGGATGCGCGTGCTGCATGTTATGGCCGGCGCCAAAGAAGGCGGCGCCGAAACCATGATGCTCGACGGTGCGCTGGCCTTGGCCGAGGCCGGCGTGGAGCAGCATGTGGTGACGCGCGCCGACGCGCCCGATCGCCTTGACGCGCTCCGAGCCGCCGGCGTGGCAGTGACAACCGCACGGTTCGACAAGTTCTGGCGCGGCGAAACCTCAGCCAAAATCAAGGCGGCGCACGACGCCCTGCAACCCGACGTCATTCATTATTGGATGGGCCGGGCGGGCGAATTCGCGCCGCGCCGGTGGCGCTCTAAAAGCCTTGGGTGGTATGGCGGCTATTACAAGCTGAGCCGGTTCCGCAATTGCGCCTGGCACGTCGGCGTCACCACGGACATTGCGCGCTTCATCATCGAACAGGGCGCCCCCGCGGACCGGGTCGGGGTCCTGCAAACCTACGCCAACATCGAAGCCGCACCGCCGGTCTCACGCGAAAGCCTTTCAACGCCTGACGACGCGCCGGTCGTGCTCGCGCTGGCACGCCTCCATTGGAAAAAGGGCATCGACACCTTGATCGACGCCCTTTCCGATCTGCCGGGCGTCTACGGCTGGATCGCGGGCGCAGGCCCCCTGGAGGCCGAACTCAAGGCGCGCGCAAGCGCCGCCGGGCTCGACGGGCGGATCCGGTTTCTCGGTTGGCGGACCGATCGCTCGGCCCTTCTGGCGGCCTGCGACGTGGTGGCGTTCCCTTCCCGCTACGAGCCGTTCGGAACCGTGACCGTGGAGGCTTGGGCGGCGGGCAAGCCGCTCGTGGTGGCCAACGCCGCCGGCCCCGCGGCGACCGTCACGCCAGATCAGGACGCGCTTTTGGTCGCGCGCGACGACGTGCGCGCGCTTCGCGACGCGATCCGCCGAGTCCTGGAAGACGCTGAAACGGCCCACCGGCTCGTCGAGAACGGTCGCCGCGCCTACGAGTCCGGCTATACGCGCCAAGCCTTCGTGCGCGCAGCCATGGCGCTCTACGACAAGATCAAGGTGGCGGCGGCCGGGCACTGAGGAGCCCCGCCGCGTCGAGCGCGCCCGCGAGGTCGGCGTCGTCCGTATAGAGCCGGGTTGCGCCGCCCCGCGCTGCGGCCTCGAGCGCAGCGCGCAGATTGCCGCCCTCAGACGCTTCGAACCGGGCGTCGAAGCCGGCCGCATCGCTGGAAAAGACGATCCAAGGCATTCCCTCGCGGACTACGCGAAAGAAACCGGCGTTGATCGTCTCGGCCTGCGTCGCTCCAACCCCCACGTCGACCCGGATGCCGGCAGCCCTAAGGCGGGCGAGACCTGCCCCGTCGGCGAAAGGGTGCGGATCCGCGGCCGCAACGACAACCCTGGTGACCTTGGCGGCAAGCAAAGCGTCGGTGCAGGACACGGCCCCGGACGACCGTTGGGCGCATGGCTCCAGCGTGACATAGGCCGTCGCGCCCTCGGCCCGCGCGCCCGCGACGGCGAGCGCCTGCTCCTCGGCATGGGGGCGGCCGCCGTCGCCGGTCGCCGCCTCGCCGACGATCGCGCCGTCGTGAACGAGGACGCATCCGACGCTTGGATTGGGCGCCGTCCGCCCAAGCTGGGCGCTCGCGAGCGCCAGAGCGCGCGCCATGAAATCAAGATCGTCCGACAACGCGGCCCCTCATTGACAGGCCCGCGCGCCGCGGGCCCACTGCGGGAAATTCAAGGGAGGCGCTCCATGGCCGACGGACACCAGCAGGACCGCGCGACGTTCCATACGATGCAGGATAGCACCGCCGAAGATTGGGCCAAGATCGCCGCCTGCTCGGCGTCCTTCACCAAGGCCTTGCCCGGCCGGATCCTGACCCACCTCAAGCTCCTGGACGGCGACTTCGGCGGCTTCGCCGTCGACCGCCTGACCCATTCCCTGCAAGCGGCGACCCTGGCGCACCGGGATGGCATGGACGAGGAATACGTCGTCTGCGCGCTCCTGCACGACATCGGCGACACGCTCGGCCCGTCCAATCACGCTGACATCGCTGCTGTGATTCTCAAACCCTATGTGTCCGAAGCCCACCATTGGATGGTCGAGCACCATGGGGTTTTTCAGGGGTATTACTTTTTCCACCATCTTGGCCTGGATCGCACCATGCGGGACGCGTTCCGCGGTCATCCGTATTTCGAGCTGACGGCGCGGTTTTGCCACCGGCATGACCAGAACGCTTTTGACCCGGCCTACGACACGATGCCCTTGGCCGCCTTCGAGCCGATGGTGCAGCGGGTGTTCGAACGACCGAAGCGGTCAATCTATTTGCGCGCCGCGGCGGAATGATCGAAAACAGCCCCAGTTAACCATATTTATTGATAGGCAATTAAGACCCGTAAGCGAAAATAAGCGTCTAGAAGCCAGATGGCTTTGCCCCGCATCGAGGAGGGGGTGATGAGCGCAACGAATGTACCATCCGTCCCGACATACCGGGAAATATCGCTTGCTTTGGCGTCTTCATCGCCGCGCGTCCGCGAGGCGGCGTTGAGCGTGCGGCCGCCGGATCAGATGGATCCGCGCGAGATTCAGATCGTGCTCGACGCCGTTCGTGAGCGCGACGCGCAGGTGCGCGGCGGCGTGGACATCAAAGCCTAACCTGCGCCTGCAAGCTCGCCGCGTCCCTCGAGTTCGACTGGGCCGGACATGATCACCCGGTCGTCCTTTGCGCGCCAACCGACTTCCAAGACCCCGCCGTCCAATTCGAGTTCGGCGTAGCGATCGATGAGCCCCATGCGGCTCGCCGCCACGACCGCAGCGCAGGCGCCGGTCCCGCAGGCCTTGGTCAACCCCGCGCCGCGCTCCCAGACCCGAAGCCGCAAGCTCCGTCGGCTGCGCACCGTGGCGAACCCCACATTGACGGCTTCCGGGAAGAACGGATCGCGCTCGATCATCGGGCCAATTTCGTGGATCGGAAGTTCGTCCACATTGTCGACGATGAAAACAGCATGCGGATTGCCCATGTTCACGCCGCCCGGGCCGACAAGCCCCCAGTGACCGGGCGCGGCATACTCCATGCGCACGGTGTCGGTGGCGCGCGCGACCGGCACCTCTTCCCACTTGAGCAGCGGCGAGCCCATGTCCACCGTCACGCGGGCGCCGCCCTCGTTGAACGCGCTCAATAACCCGGCCGCCGTCTCGATCTTCGAGGGGCGCGTCAGCCCCTCCTGCGCCAAGATCCAGCCGACGCAGCGCGCCGCGTTGCCGCACGCCGACACTTCGCCGCCGGAGGCGTTCCAGATGCGCATGAAGGCGTCGCCGCGGATGGACGGTTCTATGGCGATGACCTGATCGCATCCGATGCCGGTCTCGCGATCAGCGATCTCGCGCACCTGGTCCGGCGCGAGGTTCAAGGCGCCGTAGTCGCGTGCGTCAAAAATGACGAAGTCATTGCCGCAGCCGTTCATTTTGAAATACCGCATCCGGCCTCCGCCGCCGCGACCGGGGCCGGCCCGGTCCATGTCCACCGACCCAAATGATAGGCGCCTGATGATCTTTCGACAAATCCGGCGCTTGCGGCGACGGGCGATGGCGGGCGATGAAAAGACATGGCGTGGACCCGCACCTACGACGGCCCCGAACCGCAGCGGGTCAACAAATGGCTGGCGCAGAGCGGCGTGTGCTCGCGCCGCGAGGCCGAGGACCTGATCGCCCGAGGCCTCGTCAGCATCGACGGGGAACGGATCGCCGACCCCGGACGCAAGATCGTGCGCGGTCAGACGTTGAGCCTCACCGATGCCTCGGCGGCCGGATTGGCCGCGGCCATCAGCGTCGTGATCCACAAGCCCGTCGGCTTCGTTTCCGCGCAACCCGAACCCGGCCAGGTCCCCGCCGCCCGGCTCCTCGTGCGCGCCAATCTGGTCGGCGAGGGGACGCCACCTGCTCCAGATGCGCGCCTGCCGCCGCTCGGCCGGCTCGACCAGGATTCCCGGGGCCTCTTGCTGCTCTCCCAGGACGGCGTGCTCGCCAAGGCCGTGATCGGGCCCGACTCGACCCTGGACAAAGAATATCTGGTCGGCGTCTCCGGCGCTGTGACGGCGAAGAAGCTGGCCCTTCTGCGCCATGGCCTGGAGCTTGACGGACGCCAGCTCAAGCCGGCGATCGTCGAGGAGATCGCCGACCGCCGGTTGCGGTTCGTCCTGCGCGAAGGCCGCAATCGCCAGATCCGGCGGATGGCCGAACTCGTCGGCCTCGTCGTGGTCGATCTCCTGCGCGTCCGGATCGGTCCGCTGGCGCTCGCCGACCTGCCCGAAGGACGCTGGCGCATGCTCTCCGCCGCCGAGCGCGCGCTTCTCATTCGCGGCTAGCCGCCTTCCCTCGTCCCGTGCGATCTGCTTGTGTGCCAGCGGGGAGATCGCCCATGTCATCGCTCAAAGTCGCTGCAGCCGCCGCTGCGGCGGCGTTTTTGTCCGGCTGCGCCGCCATGACCACCATGATGTCCGAACGCTCGGACCCGTTCACCTACATGGAAGAGGTCGAGGGCGAACGCGCGCTCGCTTGGGTCCGCGCCCAAAACGCCCGCAGCTTGGCGGCGCTCGAGGCCGACCCCCGCTTTGCGGCCTTGCAGGCCGACGCGCGCGCGATCGTGAACGCCCGCGATCGCTTGCCGCTCGGCGCCGTGCGCAACGGCTATGTCTACAATTTCTGGCAGGACGAGGGGCAGGTCCGCGGCGCCTGGCGGCGGGCCTCGATCGAGACCTACGCGGCGGGCAAGCCGACCTGGGAAACGCTCCTCGACGTCGACGCGCTTTCCGCAGCGGAAGGCAAGAACTGGGTGTTTCAGGGGGCGACGTGCCTCGCGCCTGACGGCGTGCGTTGCATGCTGCGGCTCTCGAACGGCGGCAAAGACGCCGCGGTGCGGCGCGAATTCGACATCTCGACCAAATCATTCGTCCCGGGCGGCTTCGCCGTGCCGGAGGCGAAGAGCGACATCCAGTGGAAGGACGCCGACACGCTCTTCGTAGCTACCGACTGGGGCCCGGGAACGCTGTCGAAATCGGGCTATCCGATCGTCGTGAAGGAATGGAAGCGCGGGACCCCGCTGGAATCCGCGCGGGAGATCGTGCGCGGCGCGGTCGACGACGTCGGCATGTTCCTCCAGGCCTTCAACGGCGAGGACGGCGATCGGATCGTCATCGCCGCCCAGGCCCAGACGTTCTTTTCATCCGCCTACAAACGATTGGACGCGCCGGGCGGTCCGCAGGCGCTCACATTGCCTGGCCGCACCTCGCTGCGCGGTCTGCACAAGGGCGAGCTCGTCTTCAGCACTGAAGAGGATTGGGCGCCGGCCGGCGCTGCGGCCAAGTTCGCACGCGGATCGCTGCTTTCCATTCCCGCAACGCAGGCCGCGACCCCCGCTCCGCCGGTGCGCCTTCTCTATGGCCCAGGCCCGCGCGAGAGCGTCGAAGATGCTACCGTCGCCAAGGATGCAGTTCTCGTCGCCGTGAACCGTAACGTGCGCGCAAGCCTCGTGCGTCTGACCTTCGACGGCCGGTCCTGGATCGAGAGCCCCATCCCATTGCCGCCAAACGGCGCGGTGGCGATCTCGGGCGCCTCATCGGATTCCTCGACGGCCTTCGCCGTTTTCGAGGATTTCCTCCGCCCTGACACGCTCTACGCGATCGACGCGCGGGCCGGCTCGGCCAAGCCCGTGCGCGCGCTCCCGGCGCAGTTCGACGCCGCACGCTTCACGTCCGAACAGTTTGAAGCGGTGAGCCGCGACGGAACGAAGGTCCCGTACTTCGTGGTCCGCCCAAAGGACATGAAGCTCGACGGCGCCAATCCCACGCTGCTGTACGGCTATGGCGGGTTCCAGATTTCGATGAACCCGGCCTATTCGCCGTTTGTCGGCAAGCTGTGGCTCGAGCGCGGCGGCGTGTACGTCATCGCCAACATCCGCGGCGGCGGCGAATTCGGCCCCGCCTGGCACCAGGCCGGCCTGAAGACGAAACGTCAGGTCGTCTATGACGATTTCATCGCGGTCGCTGAAGATCTCGTCGCGCGCAAGATCACATCGCCACGGCGTCTCGGCATCATGGGCGGGTCGAACGGCGGCCTTCTGATGGGCGTGATGCTGGCCCAGCGCCCCGAATTGTTCCGCGCCGCAGTCGTGCAGGTGCCGCTGCTCGACATGCTGCGCTTCAACACCCTGCTCGCCGGCGCGTCCTGGGTCGACGAATACGGCGATCCGACGATCGGGCCGAACGGCAAACCGACGCATCCGGACGAACGCCAGTTCCTCGAGAAGCTCTCGCCCTACGCAAATCTGCGCAAACGGCCTGACTTCCCGGTCCCCTTCCTCGTGACATCAACCAAAGACGATCGGGTCCATCCGGCGCACGCGCGCAAATACGGCGCGCGCCTCGAGGCCCTCGGCATGCCGTTTTACTATTACGAGAACATCGACGGCGGGCATGCTGCGGCCGCCAACCTTCAGGAGCAGGCGACGCGCCGGGCGCTGGAGATGACCTATCTTATGCAGCGGCTGATGGATTGAGGCTGACCATGTCCCGCTCGTTCTCGCTCTTCATCCTGATCGGCATGATCCTCGGCATCGCCGCCGGCGCGGCGATCTATCATTACCTGCCGCCCGAGCAGGCGACGCAATGGGCCGACGGCTTCAAGATCGTCACCGACATCTTCCTGCGCCTCATCAAAATGATCATCGCGCCGCTGGTGTTCTCCACCCTGGTCGCCGGCATCGCGCACATGGGATCAGGCTCGGCGCTCGGCCGCATCGGCCTGCGCACCATGGCCTGGTTCCTCGGCGCATCGCTCGTGTCGCTGTCGCTTGGGCTCGTCGCGGTGACGATCCTGCAGCCCGGCGCCGGCTTGAATCTGCCATTGCCGCCAGCCGACGCGAAAAGCGGCATCCAGGCGTCGGCGCTTTCGCTCAAGGATTTCCTCACCCACGTCTTCCCGAAGTCATTCTTCGAGGCGATGGCGACCAACGAGATCCTGCAGATCGTCGTTTTCTCGATTTTCGTCGGCGTCGCGCTTGGATCGCTTGGAGAGAAGGCCAAAACGTTGGTCCATATCGCCGAGCAGCTCGTCGACGTGATGCTGAAAATCACAGGCTATGTGATGCTCGTCGCGCCGATCGCGGTGTTCGCCGCCATCGCCGCCACCGTCGCCAAGCACGGCCTGGAGATTCTGCTCACCTACGGCAAGTTCATCGTCGGCTTCTATGCAGCGCTCGTCGTGCTTTGGGTGGTGCTCTTGCTCGCGAGTACGGCCGTGCTGGGCCTGCGCACGTTCGGGCTCATCGGCCAGTTGCGCGAACCGATCCTGCTCGCCTTCTCCACCGCAAGTTCCGAGGCCGCCTACCCGCGCACCATGGAAGCGCTGCGCAGGTTCGGCGTTCCCAAACGCATCTCGGGTTTCGTCCTGCCGCTTGGCTATTCGTTCAATCTCGACGGCTCGATGATGTACTGCACCTTCGCGACGATCTTCATCGCGCAGGCCTATGGGATCGAACTCACCTGGGCCCAGAAGCTCACCATGCTGCTGCTGCTCATGTTGACCTCCAAGGGCATGGCCGGGGTGCCGAGGGCGTCGCTCGTCGTCATCGCCGCGACATTGGCGTTCTTTAAGATCCCGGAAGCGGGCCTTCTGCTGATCCTTGCGATCGATCAATTCCTCGACATGGGCCGCAGCGCCACCAATGTCGTCGGCAACGCGGTCGCCACAGCCGTGACGGCGAAGTGGGAGAAAGTGCTCAAGGACGGCCCCGCGGACGAGGACGAGGAGCCCCCAAAGCAGCCGCAGGCGTTGCCGGCCTGATCGAATAGGTTAGGGTGAGCCCATGACTTGGTGGCGAATTTTCGCGGCGATCCTGGCGTTTGCGCTTATCGGCGCGATCGGCTGGGCGATTTTGACGTCCGGCGAGTTGCACGGCGACATCTGGCAACAGGGCGGCGTCATCCTGACGTTGCCTTGGGGCGTCGTAGCGATGCTCGACCTCTATGTCGGCTTTGCCCTGATGGCGATGATCATGATGCTGGCCGAACGCTCGTTCGTGATCGGCATCCTGTGGGCCCTGCCCATGCTCGCGCTCGGCAACGTCTGGGCGGCGATCTGGCTGATCGTGCGCCTGCCCAGCCTCTCGCGCAGGCTTACCGCGCCAGATTGGCCGAGCGGCTGATCAGTTCGCGCAGCGTCTGACCCAAAAGGCGGCATTCGTCGCTGCGCGGGCTACCCGCCCGCCATGCAATCGCCAGCGACCGGCCGACGATCGGCGCAGAGAACGGTCGAACGTCGACGGCCGCCCCGGTTGCCGCCCCAGCATCGGACGCGAGCCGCGGCAGCAACGTTACGCCCATGCCGCCAGCGACCATCTGAACCAAGGTGTAGAGGCTGGTGGCGCTGACGTCGGCGGATTGCCGGCGCGGCGGCGCGCCGCACACGCGCAGGGAATGGTCGCGCAGACAATGTCCGTCTTCGAGGAGCAGCACCTCCTCCCCGGCCAGATCGTCCGGCGTCAGCGTCGCCCGATCTGACAGCGGATGCCCTTTCGGCGAGGCAAGCAGGAATTCGTCCTCGCCGATCACGTCAAACTCGATCCCGCTGGCCTCGTAGGGCAAGGCGATGATCGCCGCGTCGAGGCCGCGCGCCCGCAATTGCTCGATCAGGCGGATCGAAACGTCCTCACGCAAAAGCAGGCGCAAGCTCGGAAACCGCGCCTTGAGTTCGGGCAGGGCCCGCGGCAGCAGAAACGGCGCGATGGTTGGGATTGCCCCGAGCCTGAAGGGTCCGACGAGTGGTCCAGCCGACCCGTGCAGCGCCCGCACGAGTTCTTCGGTCTCGGAAAGCACGCGGATCGCCCGCATGGCCGCCTCTTCCCCCGCGGGCGTCAGCGCCGCGCCGCGCGCGCGGTCGACCAGCGTGACGCCCAAGATCGCCTCAAGCTCCTTGATGCCGGCCGAGAGCGTCGGTTGGGTCACCCCAACGGCGTCGGCGCCGCGGACGAATGAGCCATGCGCCTGCAGGGCCGCCAGGAATTGCAATTGCCGCAGCGTCGGCAACGCGCCGCGCGGCAGGGGATCGGCGCCATTCATAGAGCCACCCTATTCCATCTTCACAGCGTATCGATGCAGCCATTTAGCCCACGCAGGCGGCGGCCTCAAGGGCAGACAGTCCAGCTATTGACGCGACCAAAGGGCGAACGCGCATGGTATAGAGCCCTTCGATTGGCCCTATCGCCACAATCTCTTTGCCTCGCAGGTGCGAATTCGCATATGCGAACGCCCTCTCTTAACTTGGAGTCCAGAAATGCTCGGAATCGGCGAGAAACTGCCTGAGTTCAAAATCACCGGCGTGAAGCCCGGCTTCAATGCGCACGAGGAAAAGGGCGTCTCGGCGTTCGAAGCGCTCGACCAGGACTCCTTCCCGGGCAAGTGGAAGGTCATCTACTTTTACCCGAAGGACTTCACCTTCGTATGCCCGACCGAGATCGCCGAATTCGGCCGCCTCGCCAAAGAATTCGAAGCCCGTGACGCCATCGTGCTCGGCGGCTCGAGCGACAACGAATTCGTCAAGCTGGCTTGGCGCCGCGACCACAAGGACCTCAACAAGCTCGGTCATTGGCAATTCGCCGACACCAACGGCTCGCTGATTGACGGCCTCGGCGTGCGCTCGCCGGACGGCGTCGCGTATCGCGCCACGTTCGTGGTCGATCCGCACAACGTCATCCAGCACGTCTACGTCACGAACCTGAACGTGGGCCGCAACCCGCAAGACACGCTGCGCGTGCTCGACGCGCTGCAGACCGACGAACTGTGCCCCTGCAACCGCCCGGTCGGCGGTAACGTTCTGAAAGCGGCCTAACCGCCGCCCGCGCTCGCGCCGCCGCCCTCCCCCCTGGGCCGCTGGCGGCGCGAGCGGTTTCTATGATGCTGCGCTCACCCTCCCCCAGCGGGGGAGGGTTGGGAGGGGGAGATGGGCGCTGCGACGCCCAAAGCGGCGCTCTGCCCCCCAAAGCCTGCGGTTCTCCCAACCCCCGCCCCTCCCCGCTGGGGAGGGGACTTGCTGTTATTCAATGGAGTTCAGCCATGTCCCTCGACGCCCTGCGCGACGCACTTCCCGATTACGCCAAGGACCAGAAGCTCAATCTCGGGTCGCTGGCGGCGGAAACGCTGCTGACCGACCAGCAAAAGTGGGGCTGTTTTCTCGCCTCGGCGCATGCCGTCGGCGTGCCTTCGGTCGTACAAGCGATCGAAGCCGAAACCGCTGAAAAGCTCGCTCCGGAAGCAGCGACCGCCGCCAAGGCCGCCGCGGCGATCATGGCTATGAACAACGTCTATTATCGGTCCATGCACCTTCTGCAGAACCAGGAATACCGCACCCTGCGGGCCGGCCTGCGCATGAACGTCCTGATGAACCCGGGCGTCGACAAGACCGACTTTGAACTCTGGTCGCTCGCCGTTTCCGCGATCAACGGCTGCGGCATGTGCCTGGACAGCCATGAGGAGGAATTGCGCAAGCGCGATCTGCCCAACACGCACATCCAGGCCGCGATCCGCATCGCCGCCGTGGTCAACGCCGCAAGCGCTGTGATGCGCGCCGAGGCGGCGCGCGCGGCCTAGCCGACGCGGGCGGTGCGTTCTTCGCCAGCGGGAGACGCGCCGCCAATCGCGAACCGGGCGATCGCGGCGGCGAGCGTGGCCCGATCGACCGGCTTGACCAGATGTTCGCACGCGCCGAGCTGCAGCGACGTGCGGCGGTCGTCGTCGATCGAATAGACCACCACCGGGATGTCGCGGGTCGCGACGGCGCTCTTGAGCGCAGTCAGGATCGACCAGCCCGATCCGTCGGGAAGGCCAATATCGAGCACGATCAGAGCCGGCAGGTTTTCACGGGTCCGCGCCAACCCTTCAAAGCCGCGCGACGCGCCGCAGACCTGTAGTCCAAGCGTCGACGCGGCCCGCGCCACGAGATCGCGCGCATCCGCGCCGTCTTCAATGACGAGCACATAACGACCGGCCGGCGCCGGCCCCTCCGGGCCCGCACTTAGAACCTCGCCGTAGCGGGCCGCGATCGTCAGCTCGAAAGTTGAGCCGACGCCGGGCGCGCTGCGCACGCTGACGTCGCCGCCCAACAGCATCGCCAATCGCCGCGTGATCGCGAGGCCGAGCCCTGTGCCGCCGAACGTGGCGCTGGTCGAAGCGTCGGCCTGAACGAACGGCTGGAACAGCCGTGAGACCTGCTCGGCTGTCATGCCGATTCCAGTATCCTCCACGCGGATGCGGGCGAGCCCGTCTGCGACCTCGGCATGCAGCGCCACGCGCCCGTCGGATGTGAACTTGGCGGCGTTGGAGAGCAGATTGAGCACGCATTGGCGCAATTTCACAGAATCGGTGCGCAGTTCGGCGAATGCCGGATCGATCTCGCACGTGAGATCGACATTGCGTCCGCGCGCAGCGATCTCGACGGTCGCAACCGCCTCGCGCAGCAGTGCGGCGGCGTCGACGTTCTCGATGTTCAACTCCATACGCCCGGCCTCGATCTTGGAGAAATCGAGAACTTCGTTGATGAGGCTGAGCAGATGGCGCGCAGCGCCGCGGATGCGCTCGGCGTCCTCTGCCGAGTCCGGACGATCGTCTGCGCGCAGGTCCTCCACCAGTATCTCCGAATAGCCGATGACCGCATTGAGCGGCGTTCGCAATTCGTGGCTCATGTTGGCGAGGAACGCCGACTTCGCGGCGCTCGCCTCCTCGGCCTGCACCCGCGCAGCGTCGAACTTGCGCTCTAGTTCCTTGCGCGCCGTGATGTCGCGCCCAACCGCGATCCAACGTCGTTCACCCGACTCAGGATCGAGCGTGGCGGACAGAGAGACGTCAACGATCCGGGGTTCGCCGTCCTTCGTGTACTGGACGATTTCCCCACGATACGGCGCGCCGGCGACAACGGCGGTGCGCATCGCCGTCAAGGTCGCCGGATCGGTCTGCGGACCGCGGAAGACCAAGTCGACGCGATGGCCGCGCACGTCCTCAAGGCAAAAGCCGCCAGCGGCCAATTGCGTCTCGTTGGCCCAGGCGATCCGCCCTTCGCCGTCGAAGATCAGGATGGAATCCGTCGCGGCGCGTGCGACGAGGGCGAGCTCCTCGGCCTGACGACGCGCGGCGATGAATTCCGCGGTGCGCTCCGCAACCCGCGTCTCGAGCATGCGCCGCTCTTCGTCGAGCGCAGCGGCGAGGCGATCGCGCTGCAGGATGGCCTGTCGAAATGCTTCGACGCCATTGGCGAGACGCCCGAAGTCGTTGCCGAGATGAAGATCAGCGGGGGACGCCGATACGTCGCCGTCGGCGATCTGCGCGATCGTCGCGATCTGGCGCCGCACCGCGCGCGTAGAGGCGCTGCTGATCGACCACGCCGCCAGCGCCGCGAGAATTGTCAACACGGCGGTCAAGCCAATGCTCTCCAGGATCGCGGTGCGGCGAGCGTCGATGCGCGCGAGGAGGAGTTCATCGAGAACAGGCGCGAGATCGCGCCAAAGGGCGTCCGCGGCGTCCTGGACTTCGAGCTCGGCGGCGTCGACTTGCGCAAGCGCCGCCGCCCGCTTCGCCCGTGACCTGCTCGTCCCGAGCTCAGTGAGCGCGCGCTCGAGGCGCAGCGAAGTCGCCTGGATCGTGCGCAGGCGCGCATCGAGCTTTTGCTCCAAGTCCGGACGTTTCAGGTTGACCAGAAAAAGATCGAACCTGGCTTCGACCTGTTCGCTCGCGACATGGATGCGGCCGAGATCCATGCGCCCGCCTGCCCCGTCTCTCGCACGCGCGGCCGCTGCTGAGGCCGCCGCCGCCATTTCGGGCAGGCGATCGATCAACAGGTCCATCGCGTAATAGCTTGGCAGTTGCGGATCGAGCACCAGAGCCGAGCCGTCCGCGACCGAACGGAGCAGGCGGTTCGCCGGCTGCACGAGTTCGTCCGGATCGTCCGCAGTTTCGGCGATTGCGAATAGGCGCCGCGCGTGCCGCTCCGCGCCAAACAGGGCGTCGGTGCGGGCCGCCTTTTGCTCCAGCCGGGCGATGGCGCCCAGCACCTCGGCATCGAGATCGCCCTTCGCGCGCGCGGCGGCGTTGATCACCGCCCAAACGTCGCGCGCATGCGCGAGGCCGGCGCGTTCCCGCTCAGCGATGTCGACGTCGCGCATCAAGGTGTGGGCGAGGACGCCGCCGACGACGAACGCCGGCGCGAGCGCGAGCGCCATCGCCGCAGCCAGTTTCGGCGCCAGATCGAGATCGGCCCAGGTTTTTCGCAGCTTTACCATGGCTGCTACGTTAAGGTTGCCGCCTTAAACGATCCTTGCCTGCGGCATTGACAGGGGCCGATCCGCCGCCTAAACGCCGTTGCTTGTAGCCCGTTCCGGGCGCAAACCCCGCCCGACGCAATCGTCCGGCGGGGCATTATGTTTTGGCGCGTCGCGTAGAGACGCGCGCGGTAGAGACGCGCGCGGCGGAGGGTCGATGTTCGATACGCTGACCGAGCGCTTGACGGGCGTTTTTGACCGGCTGACCGGTCGCGGCGCCCTGTCGGACAAGGACGTGGACGCCGCCCTCCGCGAAGTCCGCGTCGCTCTGCTCGAAGCCGACGTCGCGCTCTCGGTCGTGAAGGACTTCATCGCCAAGGTGCGCGAAGCCGCGGTCGGCGAAGCCGTCATCCGCTCGGTGACGCCGGGCCAACAGATCATCAAAGTCGTTTACGATCAGTTGGCCGAAACGCTCGGCGGCGACGGGCCCCCGGAAGGCCTTCGGATCGCCGGCGAACCGCCGAATGTCATCATGATGGCCGGCCTCCAGGGCTCCGGCAAAACCACGACGACCGGCAAGCTCGGCCTGCGCCTCTCCAAGACTGAGCGCAAAAAAGTCCTGATGGCATCGCTCGACGTGCGCCGCCCGGCCGCCATGGAGCAGCTGCGCGTGCTCGGTCAGGCGATCGCCGTAGACGTGCTGCCGATCATCGAAGGCCAACAGCCCAGCGACATCACCCGCCGCGCCCTGCAATCGGCGCGTTTGGGCGGCTATGACGTCCTGATCCTCGACACCGCCGGGCGCACCACGCTCGACGAGCAGATGATGAACGAGGCCGCCGAGGTGGCCGCGATCGCCAATCCCGGCGAAATCCTGCTCGTCGCCGACAGCCTGACCGGTCAGGACGCAGTCGAAACGGCCCGCCGCTTCCATGAGCGCCTCGCCCTCACCGGCCTCGTGCTCACCCGCGCGGACGGCGACGGTCGCGGCGGCGCCGCGCTCTCGATGCGCGCCGTCACCGGCCTGCCGATCAAGTTCCTGGGCACCGGCGAAAAGCCCGAAGGCCTCGAAGTCTTCGACGCCCGACGCGTCGCCGGCCGCATCCTTGGCCAGGGCGACGTCGTCAGCCTCGTCGAAAAGGCCGTCGAGAACATCGACCGCGAGCAGGCCGAGAAAATGGCCAAGAAGCTCGCCAAGGGTCAGTTCGACCTCGACGACATGGCCAACCAATTGGGTCAGGTCCTGACGCTCGGCGGCATGAAGGGCATCATGGGCATGCTGCCAGGCGTGCAGAAGCTCAAGGGCCAGATCTCCGAGGCGAACCTCGACGACAAAATCATCCGTCGGCAGATCGCCGTGATCCGCTCGATGACCAAGGCGGAACGTCAGAAGCCGGACGTTTTGAACGCCTCGCGCCGCCGCCGCATCGCCAAGGGCGCGGGCGTTGACGTGGCCGAGGTCAACAAGGTTCTGAAGATGCACCGCGGCATGGCCGACATGGTCAAGTCGATGGGCAAGGGCAAATCGCCGTTCGGCGGCATGATGCCCGGCATGCCTGGCGGCGGTCGCATGCCGACCCCGGAGCAATTGAAGGCGCTGGGCGGCGGCAAGCTCCCGAACCTGCCGGGCCTGCCCGGTGCGGGCGGGTTCCCTGGCGCATCGCCCCCTGGCCTTCCTGGTCTGCCCGGTCTCCCGGGTCTCGCCGGATCCAAAGACAAAAAGTAACCCCTCCGGGCCGCGGCCCGCATTGATTGAAGGAGAAGTCCATGTCCCTGAAAATTCGCCTCTCGCGCGGCGGCAAGAAAAAAGAGCCCTTCTATTCGATCGTGGTGGCCGACAGCCGCTCGCCGCGCGACGGCCGCTTCATCGAGAAGATCGGCACCTATTCCCCGACCCTGCCGGGCGACGCCGAAAAGCGCGTCGTGCTCAAAATCGAGCGCGTGCAGGAATGGCTCGCCAAGGGCGCCCAGCCGACCGACCGCGTCGCGCGCATGCTCGACCAAGCCGGCCTCACGAAGCGCGACGCCCGCAACAACCCGAACAAGGCCGCGCCCGGCAAGAAGATGGCCGACCGCGCCAAGGAAAAGGCCGACAAGGCCGCCGCGGCGGCTGCGCCGGCCGAAGGCTGAGCCTGACCGGTGGCTGACGCGCGCGATCTCGTGGTGGTCGGCGCGATCGCCGGCGCCTTCGGCGTCCGTGGCGAAGTGCGCGTGCGCAGCTTCACGCAGGACCTCGAAGGCGTCGTCGCCTACGGCCCGCTGCGCGACGCAGCGGGCAAGGTGGTGCTGACGCCCAAGCGCTGGCGCCCCTTGAAGGATGGCCTCGCGGTGACCGCCGTTGAGGTCGCAACGCGCGAACAGGCCGAGGCGCTGCGCAACACGACGTTGCACGTCCCGCGCGCGGCCCTTCCGGCCCCGGACGAAGACGAATTCTACCACGTCGACCTGATCGGCTGCCGCGTCGAGACGCCGGACGGAGAGGTTCTGGGCGAAGTCGCCGCAGTGCACGATTTCGGAGCCGGCGACCTTCTGGCCGTGCGCGGCGCGCATGGACGGTCGAGCTTTCATCGTTTCACCCGCGAAGCCGCACCGCTCGTCGACATCAAGGCGCGGCTGATCGTCGTCATCCCTCAGGCCGATGCGGAGGATATCCCCGACGACGAAGACGCCCCATGAGCGAGGCGGCGCCCTTCGCAGCCACTGTCGTGACGCTATTCCCGGAGGCCTTTCCCGGCACTTTGGGACTCTCCGTGATCGGGCGCGGACTTGAGCGCGGGGTCTGGACGCTGGATGCGCTCGATCTGCGCACCTTCGGCGACGGGCCGCACCGCAAGGTCGACGATGCGCCCGCCGGCGGCGGCGCAGGCCTCGTTTTGCGGGCCGACGTGGTCGCAGCGGCGATCGATTCAATCGCTCCGGCTGGCCGGCCAATCCTCTACCCCTCCCCGCGCGGGCGACCGCTGACGCAGGACATGACCCGCGCCTGGGCGGCGGGCCCCGGCCTCGTGATCCTGTGCGGGCGGTTCGAGGGCCTGGACGAGCGTCTGATCGAAGCGCGCGGCCTTCAGGAAGTGTGCGTCGGCGACGCCGTCCTCGCAGGCGGCGAGGTCGCCGCCCTCCTCATCCTCGAGGCGGTCGTGCGCCTTTTGCCCGGCGTGCTCGGCAACAGCGAAAGCCTCACAGAAGAGAGCTTCGCGGACGGGCTTCTGGAGCACCCGCAATACACTCGGCCCCGAACGTTCGAAGGCCGCGACATCCCCGACGTCCTTCTCGGCGGCGACCATTCCAAAGTCGCGGCCTGGCGCAAGGCCGAACGCGAGCGCCTCACGCGTGAACGGCGCCCCGATCTTCTCGTCCGACGCCCCCCGATCGATTGACAGCTTTGCGGCGCCGCCGCTTGATGGCTGTGAATGGGGAGGATCATCATGGTCGAAAAACGTCTCGCAATCGCGGTCGCCGCGCTTTTGCTCGCAACAGCCGCGCCGGCCATGGCCGAAACCGGCGGGACGCCAGCCGGCGCAGCGCTTTCGGCTGAAGTCGCCAAAGATTATTCTGCGAACCTCAGATCGCTTTTCGAAGACCTGCACGCCAATCCGGAACTTTCCTTCAAGGAAACCCGCACGGCCGCAAAGCTCGCGAAGGCGCTGAAGGCCATGGGCGTCGAGACGACCGAGAAGGTCGGCGGCACGGGCGTCGTCGGCCTGATCCGCAATGGCGCGGGACCGGTCGTTATGCTGCGGGCGGACATGGATGGCCTTCCGATCCAGGAGCGCAACGGCCTGCCCTACGAGTCCAAAGCGCGCCAGGTCGACGTCGACGGGGTGGAAATGCCCGTGATGCACGCCTGCGGCCATGACGTTCACATGACCGCGCTGATCGGCGCCGTCCGTCAGCTGCTCGCGCAGAAAGCCAATTGGCGCGGCACGATCGTGGTGGTCTTCCAACCCGCCGAAGAGCGCCTTGGCGGCGCGGTCGCCATGCTCAAGGACGGGCTCTACACCCGCTTCCCGAAACCGGACGTCGCTTTGGGGCTGCATGTCGGATCCGGCCTTGAAGCCGGCAAATTCCGCGTCGAGAGCCGCGTCGCGAATTCGAGCTCGGACAGCGTCGACATCCTGGTCAAAGGCGTCGGCGGGCACGGCGCGTCTCCCAACAAGGCGATCGACCCGATCGTGGTGAGCTCCAACATCGTCATGGCGCTGCAGACGCTGACGTCCCGCACCATCGACCCGCTTGAGGCCGGCGTCGTGACCGTGGGCGTCGTGCAGGGCGGAACCAAGCGCAACATCATCCCGGAAGAGGTGAAGCTGCAGCTCACGGTGCGCGCCGACAATCCGCAGGTCCGCACGCAGCTGCTCGACGGGATCAAACGCGTCGCCGAGGGCGTCGCGCGCGCCTATGGCGTCCCCGCCGATCGGTACCCGGTTGTGACCGCCACCGCCGAAGCCGCCCCGCCCAACCTCAATGATCCGGACTCGGCCGGAAAGGTGCGCGTCGCACTCGCCAGCGCCTTTGGAGAAGAGCGCATGTCCAAAGTCGCGCGCGCGGGCATGGGCGCCGAGGACTTCGCCTATTTCGGCGCGCCGGAATGGGGCGGGGTGAAATCGGTGTTCTTTAATGTCGGCGGCTCGGTGACCGACGATCTTTCCAAGGCTCCGCCGCACCATTCGCCGCTGTTCATGATCAAGCCCGAACCGGCCGTCCGCGCCGGCGTCGAAGGCTACGTCACCGCCGCGCTCGCGTTCCTCGCGAAGTAGGCGCCCCGAGCCCTCCCCCAGCGGGGGAGGTTTGGGAGGGGGCGAGGGGCGACCGGCGATGGCGACGCGTTCTCTCCCCTCCCCTGCCCCCTCCCCGCTGGGGAGGGGAAGCGGTTTCCAATTGCAAGCGGACGCTCCGGGTTCCGAAACGAGGTTTCGCCCCCCTCGACAAGCCCCAACCGTTCGCGTATACGCCCGCCTTTCCTGAGGCTTCCCCTAGAGCTTGGCGGGTTCCGCCGGGCGCGAGCTATCGCCATGAACCTGATCGCCCAACTCGAACAAGAAGAATTGACCCGCGTCGCCGGCGCGAAAAAGATCCCCGAGTTCCGCGCCGGCGATACGCTGCGCGTTAACGTGAAGATCAAGGAAGGCGAGCGCGAGCGCGTCCAGGCCTACGAAGGCGTGTGCATCGCGCGGTCTGGCGGCGGTCTCAACGCCAACTTCACGGTCCGCAAGATTTCGTTCGGTGAAGGCGTCGAACGCGTTTTCCCGCTGTATGGTCCGCTCGTTGAATCCATCGACGTGGTCCGCCGCGGCGAAGTCCGTCGCTCGAAGCTCTATTACCTGCGCGAGCGTCGCGGCAAATCGGCCCGGATCACCGAGCGCGCGGGCGGCCCGCGCAACACCGGCGAGAAGGCCGAAGGTTAAGCGTCACGTCACGCTTGGCTTGACGCGGCGTCGCCGCGCCCGCACCTGAGTGGCCCATGGCCGCCGAACCTCTCCTTGACGCGACTGCGCCCGGCCTCGATGCCGGCGTGGAAATTGTGACCCTGGGCTGCAGGCTGAACGCATTTGAGTCCGAGGCGATGCGCGCGCTCACGGCCGAGGCGGGCCTGACCGACGCCGTGGTGGTCAATACCTGCGCGGTGACCAACGAAGCCGTGCGCCAGGCGCGTCAGGCGATCCGGCGCGCACGGCGCGAACGCCCAAACGCCTCGATCATCGTCACGGGATGTGCGGCGCAGATCGATCCAGCCAGCTTCGCCGCCATGCCGGAAGTGGACCGCGTCCTCGGCAATTCCGAAAAGATGACCTCTAGCGCCTTCGCGCGCGATGAGGGTCCGCGCGTGCGGGTCGCGGACATCATGAGCGTGCGCGAAACCGCGCCGCACCTGATCTCCGGCTTCGCCGAACGCACCCGCGCCTATGTCGAGGTGCAGAACGGCTGCGACCATCGCTGCACCTTCTGCATCATACCTTTTGGGCGCGGAAACTCGCGCTCGGTCCCGGCCGGCGCCGTGGTCGAACAGATCGCCAAGCTCGCGGCCAGCGGCGTCCCGGAGGTCGTGCTTACCGGAGTCGACCTGACGAGTTGGGGCGCCGATCTCCCCGGGTCGCCGAACCTCGGCAACCTCGTCGCGCGCATTCTCAAGTTCGCGCCGAACCTGGCGTCGCTGCGCCTGTCCTCGCTTGACGTCATCGAAATGGATCCGCAGCTGTTCGACATCGTCACGAGCGAACCGCGGGTCGCGCCGCATCTTCACCTGTCGCTGCAGCACGGCGACGATCTGATCCTCAAGCGCATGAAGCGCCGCCACGGACGGGCGCAGGCGCTTGACCTGTGCGCGCGCTTGAAGGCGGCGCGGCCGGAAATCGCGCTCGGCGCCGATCTGATCGCCGGCTTTCCGACCGAGACCGAGGCGCAGTTTCAGACGATGCTGGATTTCGTCGACGAGGCCGGCCTCGCCTTCCTGCACGTCTTCCCGTTCAGCCCGCGCCAGGGCACGCCGGCGGCGCGGATGCCGCCGGTCGAGCCTGCGGTCGTCAAGGCCCGCGCCGCGCGCTTGCGCGCGAAGGGCGCTGAACGCCTGGGCCTGCATCTCGACGGCTGGGTTGGGCGCGACGCGACGATGCTCGCTGAGCGCGAAGGCCAGGGCCGCCTGACCGATTACACGCCAATTGCCGCGCCCGGAGCGGCAGCGGGCGCATTCGTCCGGGTTCGGATTGAAGGCCGCAGCGGCGAAACTCTGCGCGGAGCGCTTCTATGATCTGGGGCTTCCTCAAAAAGAAGGACGAGAGCGCTCGGGTGGAGACGCCCGCCGCGCAGCCGACGATCGCCGCGCCGGAGGCGTCGGCCGAAGCGCGCAGCGAACCGAAAGAGCCGGGGCTGTTTGGGCGGCTGTTCGGCGGCCTCGCCAAGTCCTCGGCCAAACTGGCCGACGGCATCGCCGGGGCCTTCACCAAGCGCAAACTCGACGCCGAGGCGCTGGAGGAGCTGGAAGAGCTCTTGATCCGGTCCGACATGGGCGCGCCCGCGGCCGCCAAGATCACCGCAGGCCTCGCCAAGGAACGGTTCGGCAAAGAGGCGAGCGAAGACGAGATCAAGGCCGCACTGGCGTCCGAAATCGCCGCGCTCCTGCAACCGCGGGAGGCGCCGCTCGACCTGTCGACCGGACCGCGCCCCCGCATCGTGCTCGTCATCGGCGTCAACGGCTCGGGCAAAACCACGACGATCGGCAAGCTGTGCGCGCTCCTGCAGCGCAACGGCGCGCGCGTGGTGGTCGGCGCCGCCGACACCTTCCGCGCCGCCGCGATCGAGCAATTGAAGGTCTGGGCAGACCGCTCCGGCGCTGGCTTCGTCGCCAGGGGCCAGGGCGCAGATGCGGCGGGCGTCGCCTTCGAGGCGGTCGAAAAGGCGATCGCGGACAATGCCGACGTCTGCCTCATCGACACCGCCGGACGCCTGCAGAACCGCGAAGAGTTGATGTCTGAACTCGCCAAGATCCTGCGCGCGATCCGCAAGGTCGATGAAAATGCCCCGCACGAGACCTTGCTCGTACTCGACGCCACGGTCGGCCAGAACGCGTTGTCGCAGATGGAGGCGTTCCGCAGCGCCGCCGGCGTGACAGGCCTCGTCATGACCAAACTCGACGGCACAGCCAAAGGCGGCGTGCTGGTGGCGATCGCCGAGCGCCATGCGATCCCGATCCATTTCGTCGGCGTCGGGGAGACCGCAGAAGACCTGCAGCCGTTCAATGCAGACGACTTCGCCCGCGCGCTCGTCGGGCTGGCCTAACGCGCTACTTCTTTCGCCAGGAGGACGATCCATGTCCGTTTCGGACGATGCCCAGACAACGCCTGCGAAGGCCGCCCCAGGACAATTAACGCCGGTTGGACAGCTCGCTGTCGATCTCGGACCGGCGCTGGTGTTCATGATCTCGTACAATCTCGCGCGTCGGTTCGACGCGGCGAACGGGATCTTCTGGGCGACCGGATTGTTCATGGCGGCGACGGTCGTCGCGCTCGGATGGGCGCTGACCGTCCAGAAGCGGGCGCCGCCGATGCTGCTCGTCAGCGCGACCATCGTGCTCGTGTTCGGCGGTCTGACGCTCTATCTGCACGACGCGACCTTCGCCTACATCAAGCCGACGATCATCAATCTGCTGTTTGCGGCCGCGATCTTCGGCGGCCTGCTCTTCAAGCGGAACGTCTGGAAGATCCTGTTCCAGACCGCATTCGACCTGCCCGACCGGATCTGGACGATCCTCGCGGTGCGCTGGGGCCTGTTCTACATCTTTCTGGCCGGCCTGAACGAAGCGATCTGGCGAACGCAGACCGAAGCGTTCTGGGCGAACTTCAAAGTTGTCGGCGTCATCCCGATCACCTTTGCGTTCATGCTCGCCAACCTGCCGATCACCCTCAAGCATCTGCGCAAGACCGACGAAGCTATCGATCCGGCGAAGCCGGACTGACGCCGCGCGGTCAGCGGTAGAGCGTTCCAGGCGGGTTGGCGAACGGCGCTGGCGCGCCTGCGAGGAAGTCCCGGTGCTGCTCGAGCGCCCACTTGACCGACGGAAACGCGAGCTCGCTCCAGGGAATGTCCTCGAACGTGGCGAAGGCCACTTCCAGACTTTCCGGTCCCGGCGCAATCGAAGGCGATTCGAGGCGGGCGCGGAACATCAGCTGAACCTGGCTGATCCTCGGGATCGAATAGACCGCCAGGAGGCCGTCGATGCGGATGTCGGCGCAGGCTTCCTCGCGCGCCTCGCGAATCGCGCCCTCTTCGACGGATTCGTTCTCTTCAAGAAAGCCGGCCGGCAAGGTCCAGAAGCCGCGGCGCGGCTCGATCGCCCTGCGGCATATGAGGATTTTGCCCTCATGCAAGGCGACTGATCCGACGACGATCTTTGGATTGACGTAGTTGATGAAGCCGCAGGTTCCACACACCTGACGCGGACGATCGTCGCCGTCCGGAATGGTCATCTGAAAATTCGGACTCGGAATGTTGCTCGTCATGCGCAAAATTGTGGCGCGCGCGACCGCCTTTAGTCTAGCTCAACAGGCGAGCGAACTGGATTTCATTGCGCAACGCGTTAATGACCGGCGCGGGGCGTTTCAAAATTGACGAAAGCGCCCCTGGGGAACACCCTATAGTGGGGCGTGGGTGAAAGGGCTGAACATGGCGTCGAAGACCTCGGATTTCGCATTGGCGCGCTCGGTGAGCCATCTGCTCCACCGCGCCCAGCAATTTGCAGCTGACCGCTTCGCCGCCGAACTCGGACGAACGGACCTGACCTTGCGCCAGTTCGCTCTGCTCGCCGCCGTCGGCGAACAAGCAGGCCAGACGCAGACCGATCTCGTGCGCGCGACGGGCATCGACCGCTCGACGCTCGCCGACATGATCGGACGCATGGAAGACCGCGGCCTCGTCGTGCGCGACAAGGCCGAGTCCGACAAGCGCGCCAAGTCCGTCACCTTGACCGCGCAGGGCCGTTCGATGCTGAACGCCGCGGCCCCGAGCGCGATCGCCGCCGACCGCGCCCTGATGTCGGCGCTTCCCGTGACCAAGCAAGGCGGCTTGATGGCTGCGCTGGTCCAGATCGCCGAAGCCGCGGAAGCCCAGGCGGCCTCTGCGCCCGCTTCGGCTCCCAAGACGTCCAAGGCGCCTGCGCGTCGCGCTGCTCCAGTCGCCAAGCCGGCGGCGCGCGGCAAGGCCAAGCCCGCAGCGCCGGTCGCGCGCGCCAAGGAAAAGCCCGCCGCCCGCGGCAAGGCTGCGCCGGCTAAACGGGCCCCCGCCCGCACGCCTGCCAAGGCTGCGGCCAAGGCGCCTGTCGGTCGTAAGCCGAAGAAGACCGGCCGCCGCTAAGGCGATCGTTCAGCTTCCGATCCTGGAAGACGCTCAGCGGCCTTCGGCTGCTGAGCGCAGGATCGGTCGTATCTTGGTTTCCAGCGCGGCGTCGTCGATCGGGCCGCGATGGATCAGGCGTATCCGCCCCTGCGCGTCCACGACGAACGTTTCGGGCACGCCCGTGACCCCGATCTCGAGACCGTAGCGGCCCTCGGGATCCAGGCCGACCATCGTGAATGGATGCCCCAGTTCGGCCAACATGCCGGCGGTGGCTTCGGGCTTGTCCTTGTAGGCGATGCCGAGGATGGGGACGCCTTCTTGCGCGAGCGCCATCAGATTGGGGTGTTCGATGCGGCACGGCGCGCACCAGGACGCGAACACGTTCACGAGATGGACCCGGCCCGCGAAGGCGGCAGGCGTAACGGGCGGGCCGCCGCCAAGCCGATCGAGCTGATAGGCTGGAACGGCACGACCGATCAGGCCCGCCTTTCCGAAATCCATTCGCGCGCCGCCCTGCAAAAGCACGAGCCCGCCAACCGCGACGATGGCCAGAAACGCCAGAAGCGGCAGGAACGACAGCACGCGCTTCATGATGATCGTCCGGGCTCGTCGTCAGCCTTGGCGCGCCGCGCCCAGTGCGACAGGCGCAGATAGGCGGCGATCGACAGGCCGGCGATCACCAGCGCGAGGAGCGCATAGGAGGGCCAGACGAAGGCGAAATGCGGATCTGTGAAATCGGCGGTCATGCGGTTTGAGCCCGTCGCGCGGCGGCGCCGAAGGCTTTCCGCCTATAGATCTCCGCGCGCATGAGCGCCATGACGATCGCGGCAGCGCTGGCGGCGTATGCGCCCGCCATGACCAGCAGCGGCTGCAGCATAGACGGGTCGATCGCCGAGCCGCCTTTGCGCAGAAGGCTCGGCCCCTGGTGCAGCGTGCTCCACCATTCGACCGAATAGCGCACGATCGGAATGTTGATGAGGCCAGCGAGGCACAAAATGGCCGCCAGCCGCGCGGCGCGCGCCTCGTCCTCGATCGAGGCCCAGAGCGCAAGGTAGCCGAGATAGGTGAGGAAGAGGACGAGCATCGATGTCAACCGCGCGTCCCAGACCCACCAGGTGCCCCAAGTCGGTTCGCCCCAGAGCGAGCCGGTAACGAGGCAAAGTCCGCAATAGGCTGCGCCGACCGGCGCCATGGCGCGCGCTGCGACGTCGGCGAGGAGGTGACGCCAAACGAGGCTCATCAGACTGGCGACGCCCATCGCCACATAAATCCCGAGCGCCCACCACGCCGCCGGAACGTGCACGTACATGATCCGCACGCTCTCGCCCTGCTGGTAGTCGGCAGGCGCATAGAGGAGCGCCCACGGCGCGCCGATGGCGAACATCGCTGCGGCGACGAGCGCGGCGAGCGGCATCGCCCATGACGATAGGGCCATGAATCGCGCGGGGTTTGCGTATCGGGTCAGCATGGATTTACGACGTAAGCGCCCGGGCGGTCCGCGTCCATGCGACGCATGTCCTCACTCGGCCTGAAAACGCAGCGCGGCGGCGGCGCCAATCGGCCCGAGCGCGACCGCAGCGGCGGCGCAGGCGGCGAGCAGCGCCAGGGCGTCGGACGGCTTTCCCGCTGCGGCTGCAGCGGCCTGGGCAGCGCCGAAGATGATCGACGGGGCGAAGAACGGCAGCACGAGGACGGCGATCAGAACGCCGCCGCGCCGCACGCTCGCCGCCAGCGCCGCACCGAGCAGCCCAAAGCCGATGAACGCAGCCATGCCCAGCAACAGCCCCACCGCCACCGCAGGCGCAGCAGCGACGGGCGTCTGGAGCGCGATCGCGATCGGAATGGCGGCGATCGCGAGCGGGACGCCCACAGCAGTCCACAAGGCGGCGCCTTTGGCGAGCACCAGGGCTTCGAGCGGCGCGCTCGAAAGGAGCAGCTGGTCCAGCGAGCCGTCCTCAAGATCAGCCTGGAACAGGCGCTCGAGCACGAGCAGCGCGGCGAGCGCCGCATTGATCCAGACGAGCGGCGGACCAACCGCCGCGAGAATTTTCGGGTCGGCGCCGATGGCGAGCGGCGCAAGCGTCGCCGCGCCGAGAAAGAAGCCGAGCGGCGTCGCGACGCCGCCGCCGGCCGCCCAGGCGAGCTTCAGGTCGCGTCGAAAGACGGCTGCGACGTCGGCGAACAGGCTCATGGCGCGCCGATCGCGATTGTGGAATCGACCGCCGCGTCGAGCGGTTCGTGCAGTGCGGCGATGACGACGCCGCCGGCGCGGCGGTGGTCGGCGATCATCTCGCCAAGCAGCGCTTTGCCGTCCCGATCGAGCCCGGCCGCCGGTTCATCGAGCAGCCAGATTGGGCGCGGGGCGACCAGCAGACGCGCCAGCGCGAGGCGGCGGCCCTGCCCGGCCGAGAACGTCCGCGTCGGCAGGTCGCCGAGCCGGGCGAGGCCGACCCGTGCAAGAACCGCATCGAAGTCCGCACCGCCTTCGCCGCCCAGCAGATCGCGCCAGAAGCTGAGATGTGCGCGCGCATCGAGCGGGCCTTTGAGGCCGTCGCGGTGGCCGAGCATATGGAGCCTTGTCGGGCGCTGGTCGGCGTCGATCGCCGCGCCTGCTTCGCTGAGCGAAATCGCGCCGTCGACCGGCGGCAGGAAGCCCGCAAGCGCGCGCAGCAGGCTCGTCTTGCCGGCGCCGTTGGGCCCAACGAGCTCAAGGAACTGCCCCGACAGCGCGGCGAAACTCAGATTCGCAAACAAGCGACGTCCGCCGCGCTCCAAGGTCAGCCGATCGACCGTCAGCGCGACGTTCACGCGTCGAACCTGATTCCTTCGCGCGCCATGGCGCGCATGGTCGACGGCCGTTCAGCGAGGCGCTGCGAATGCGCCGCGAGCGCCGCGAACGGGCTCACGTCGAGACCGATGCGGATCGCCCATCGCCGCAGCACCAGGAACATCGGATCGGCGATCGTGAACTGGTCGCCTACGAACCACGTCTTGCCCTGAAGCATCGCCTCCATCTCCGCGAGATGGGCGAGCGCGTCGACACGACCTTTGGCTTTGACGGTCTCTTGCGCGGCCGGATCGTCGGTGAAGCGCGCGGCCCGGAACCAGCTCGCGAAGGCCTGGCCGTGCACCGTTCCGCTCATCCAAACGAGCGCGGCCAGCACCTGGGCGCGCGCCCAAGCGTCCTGCGGCAGCAGCCCGAGCCCTGGTTCGAGCCCGGCGAGATAGGCCGAGATCGCCACATTCTCCCGCAGCGGGCCGTGCTCAGTGACGAGCAGCGGCACGCGCCCGCGCGGGTTGAGCGCCAGATAGTCCGCCGTGCGCTGTTCGCCGGCCGCGAAGTCGAGACGCACCGCTTCGAACGGGCGGCCAATCTCCTCCAGCAGAATATGCGGCGCCAACGAGCACGCGCCCGGCGCATAGAACAGCTTCATAGCCTCAGCCTTGCTCTATTCCGCCGCCGCCGGCGGATGGGAGAGCTTGGAGTTCCGATGGCCGAAGAACGCATAGATCAACACGCCGACGACCGCATAACCGGACAGGATCCACAACGCCGCCGGATCGCGATCGACGCCGCTGTCGTTGCGCTGGCCGAACACGATGCCGATCAGGTCGACGCCCGTCGCCTTCGAGATGATGTCCAAAAGGATCGGCCCCATCATGAAGACGACGCAGCCGATCACGCCAAGCGTCGGCGCGCCGAACGGCGCCCGGAACGGCCGCACGAGATCGGGATTGTGGGCGCGCAGGTACATGACGCTCAGGCACACGATCGCGAAGGCGAGCGCAGTGCCGAGGCTGACGAGATCACCGAGCACGCCGAGCGGCAGCGTGGCGGCGGCGATCGCGATCACCACGCCGAGCAGGACCGTGCCGGCCGCCGGCGTGCGGAAACGCTGGTTGACGTGGCCGAACAGGTCGGGAAGCAGGCCGTCCTTCGCCATCTGATAGAAGACGCGGGTTTGCGCGTACATCAGAACGAGCATGACCGAGGACAGGCCTGTGAACGCGCCGATCTTGATGATCAGCGAGAAGACGTTCAGCGTGCCGCTCTCTGACGCCGCCCAAGGGATCACCGCCCAGCTCGGGTTCATGCGGTCGACGGCGATCGCGATTGGATCGGGCACGCCAAGTTCGCGATACGGAACGACGCCCGTCAGAACCAGCGACACCATGATGTAGATCGCCGTGCAGACGACCAACGATCCGAGAATGCCGACCGGGATGTCCTTTTGCGGATTGCGCGCTTCGCCGGCCGCCGTGGAGACGGCCTCGAAGCCCACGTAGGCGAAGAAGACGATCGACGCCGCGCGCAAAATGCCCTGCAGGCCATAGTGCGTGCCGCCCTCGTTGGGCGGGATGAACGGCGACCAGTTCGCAGGGTTCATATAGGTCGCGCCGATCGCGATGAAGGCGAGCAGCACGGTCACTTTGATGACGACGATGATGTTGTTCACGCGCGCCGATTCATGCACGCCAACGACCAGCAGGGCGGTGACGGCGAGAATGCCGAAAGCGCCAACCAGGTTGACGTGGCCCGTGTTCGACAGGACACCGTCCTTGAGCTGGAAAGTCGATTCCGAGATTTCTTTCGGAATCAGAATGCCGAAATCCTTCAGCAGGCTCACCACATAGCCCGTCCAGCCGGCCGCGACGGTCGAGGCGGCGACGCCATATTCGAGCAGCAACAGCCAGCCCATGGTCCAGGCGAACACCTCGCCGAGCGTCACGTAGGCGTAGGAATAGGCCGAGCCTGAGACCGGCATGGTCGAGGCGAGTTCGGCGTAGCACAGCGCCGCGAAGGCGCAGGCCGCTCCGGCGATGAGGAACGAGAAGATGACCGCTGGGCCGGCGTAATTGGCCGCCGCATTGCCGGTCATCACGAAAATCCCGGCGCCGATGATCGCGCCGACGCCCAGGCTGACGAGGTTTCCCGCGCCGAGCGTTCGTTTCAGTTCGCCTTTGTTGAACTCGGCCTGGATCTGGGCGACCGACTTCTTTGCGAACATCTGGCCATTCGCCATGGTTCGAACTCCCCCTGGCGCCGCGTAAAGAAAGGGCGCCGCTTTGGGCCAGACCCTAGGCTGGCCCAGC
The DNA here is from genome assembly GCA_049317545.1 of Caulobacterales bacterium. Classification (GTDB taxonomy): domain Bacteria; phylum Pseudomonadota; class Alphaproteobacteria; order Caulobacterales; family Aquidulcibacteraceae; genus REEB506. The sequence goes on from JBMOIB010000004.1 coordinate 76,615, forward strand.
GGGGCGTGGCAAGCCGCCGCGCGGAGGACGGGTGGGATGGCGCGCCGGCGCCGGACTTTTTACTGGCGCGGCGCGGACTTGCCCGGTTCGAAGGCGGACCGCGTCCGGCTGATCTAGAGAACGCCGATCCGCGGGGCGCCGCCCTCGCCAGCCCTTGACGGCCCGAAGGCCTTGTCGAGCGTGCGGGTAGAATCCTTGGCCAACTCGATCGCCTTGGTCAGATGCACCAGGACGTCCATGTTGTTGTGGATCACGTGCTGCGCCTCGGCACGCTCGTCCAGAGCGATCTTGGTGCAGCGCTTCAGGACGTCCGCGCGCAGGACGGTCAGGATATCCTCGAGGCGATAGCCGGTCGGATTGTCGTCGGAAACCAGAAAGCGGGTCATGGCGGAAGGCTCCGTTTGAGGGCAAAGCTACGCTCGGCCGCCTCAAGGCGGAGTTAATGAACGGGGTAAACGGCATGGCGCTCGCAGCAGTGCTTTGGGACTTCGGCGGGGTCATCACGTCCTCGCCGTTCGAAGCGTTCAACCGCTACGAGGCCGAGCGCGGCCTGCCGAAAGACTTCATTCGCACGGTCAACGCGACGAACCCGCTCGAAAACGCCTGGGCGCTGTTCGAGCAGGCCCGCATCGACGCAGCCGAATTCGACGCCCGGTTCGCCGACGAGAGCGCGGCGCTCGGCCATCATATTCGCGGGGCAGACGTCCTCCCCCTGCTGTCCGGCGACGTGCGCCCGCGGATGGTCCAGGCGCTCGAGGCCTGCAAGGCGCGGTTCAAAGTCGGCTGCATCACGAACAACGTCCGCACCGGCGAAGGCGCGGGCATGGCCGGCACGGCCGAAAAGGCCGCCTCCGTGAAGCGCATCATGACCCTGTTCGACCACGTGCTCGAAAGCTCGAAAGTCGGCCTGCGCAAGCCCGATCCGCGCATCTATGCGTTGATGTGCGAGGCGATCGGCGTCGAGCCCAATACCTGCGTCTACCTCGACGATCTCGGCGTCAATCTGAAGCCCGCGAAAGACATGGGCATGGCGACGATCAAAGTCGTGAGCGAAGCCCAGGCGCTGGCGGACCTCGCCGCCGCGACCGGCCTCTCGTTCGACTGAAGCAAGGCCCAGACCCAAAGGAGACGCCGCATGGCTCACCAAAAGATCGGCGCGCAAGCCGCGCTCGCAACACTGCCCGGTTGGAGCGCTGTTGAAGGCCGCGATGCGATTTTCAAGCGCTTCGTCTTCAAGGATTTCAAGGCCGCCTTCGCCTTCATGACGAAGGTGGCGCTCAAGGCCGAGCAAATGGATCACCATCCGGAATGGTTCAACGTCTATTCCAAGGTCGACGTGACGCTCGCCACCCACGATTCCGACGGCGTCACCGCGCTCGACGTTGACCTCGCCCGCTTTTGCGACGACGCGGCGGGCTGAACCGCCCCCCTCTTGCCCAGCCCACCCGCGATGGGCTTGATGCGCGGACATAATACGCGATCACGCGCGCGGGAGGATAAGATGGCTGGTCGGCTCGAAGGGAAAATGGCGTTCGTCACGGGCGCCGCGCAGGGTCTGGGCGAAGCGACGGCCAAAATGTTCGCGCGCGAAGGCGCCAAAGTGGCCTTGAGCGATCTCAACGGCGACAAGGTCGAGGCGGTCGCGGCGGCGATCAACGCCGATCATCCGGGCCGCGCGTTCGCCTTTCAGCATGACGTGCGCCTCCCGGAGCCGTGGGAAAAAATCCTCGGCGAGGCCGCAGCCAAAATGGGCGGGCTCAACATCCTCGTGAACAATGCCGGCATCGGTTCGCTGGGATCGGTCGAGACGGAGAATTTCGAGACCTGGAAGCGGGTGTTCGAGGTCGATGTCGACAGCGTTTTTCTCGGCTCCAAATACGCCATGCCGCTGATGCGCGCCTCCGGCGCGCCGGGTTCAATCGTCAACATCTCCTCGATCGCCGGCCTGATCGCCTCACACAATTATGCCGCCTACAACGCGGCCAAAGCGAGCGTGTGGCTGCTCTCCAAGTCGATCGCGCTCCACGGCGCGCGCTCGACACCGCAAATCCGCTCCAATTCAGTGCATCCTACCTTCATCAAGACGCCGATCCTCGACGGCATCGCCGACCGGATCGGCAAGGAGGAGGCGTTCGCCAAGCTCGCGCGGCAGGTGCCGCTCGGCCGCCTCGGCGAGCCCGACGATGTGGCCTACCTCGTGACGTACCTCGCCAGCGACGAAAGCAAGTTCGTCACCGGCGCTGAATTCAAGGTCGACGGCGGCATTTCCGCCATGTGAGGTCTGCGATGATCCGAATGCGTTCGTTTCTCTGTGCGGCGATGGTTGCGCTCGTCGCCGCCTGCAGCCCGCCCGCCGCCAAGGCGCCCCCATCGAACGCCGCGGCTGCGACGAACCCGGGCGCCGAGACCCTCGGCAAGCGGTACATCGATCTCCTGCCGCAATGGGTGCCGATCGCCAGCACCAAGGACGGCGGCTCGATCGCCTATGATCTTAAGGGCCTCAAGCAGCCGGTCGACGGCATCGTGGAGGTGCTCGTGCAGGTTACGCACGGCCAGCCGCAGGAGGCGTCGATCGAGGAGGCGACCGTGATCCGGAAGGTCTCCTATCGTCAGGAATTGGTGCGCCTGCGCTATAATTGCCCTGCGCGCCAGTTCGCGATCGTCGGCCGTGAGGTGCAAGACGCGGCCGGCAAGCCGGTGCTCAAGGAGGCGACGCCGGAGGCCGCCCTCAAGCCGATCTCGGGCAGCGGGCTTGCGACGGTCGCGTTCAATCCCGCCTGCGCGGAGCGCTGATCCTCAGCGCTGCACCATGACGTTGGCCAGCAGGACCTTGGCGCCCTTCTGGCCGACTTCGCGATCGATCGCGAACTGCATCATCCGGGCGATGGTGTCGGGATCGGGCGCGCCGCCCGGGCGATAATGGGTGTTGGAATATTCCGCGAGTGCGGTGCGCAGCGTGTCCCGGATCCGCGGCCGCGCCTTTTCGATCTTGGCGCGCAGCGCAGCGTCCGGTACGTCGAGGCCAGCATCGACCATCACCATACCGGCGCGGACGTAGTCGACGCTCACCGTCGAGCTCAGCCCGAATTGCGGCACATAGCTTTCCGCCATCGTGATCCGACGCGCGGCTTCGTCGCCGACGCCGCCTTTCGGCTTGGCGGCAGCGGCGTAGGCCGGAGCAGCCGCGAGCAAGGCGGCGGCGAGCGCGAGCGAAGCGAAATGCGTAAAACGGATCATAGAGAGAGTGTGACCGGCGGCGATTAACCCTTGGTGAAGGCGCGCCCTCAGTCGGTCTGCGGCGCGACGGGTTTTCGGCGCGCGCGCGCGGGCTTCGGCGCGGCGGCGAGCGGCCCCACCTCGCCCTGGAAGAGACGCCGCAGATCGACGGTGGAGTGGGCGCCGAGGTCGTCGAAATGCGCGTCGAGCCAGGCGTCGCAGGCGACGCGACCGATGCCGAACAAGCGCTCCAGAAAGGCGACGTCGGTGTTGAGATCGGACTGCACGTCGAGCGCGAGCAGCGCCGGCTCGTCGCTGATGGTGTGGACCAGGACCTTGCGGTAGTGCACCGCATCGAGGCGGCCTTCGTCGAGCAGGCGCGCGACGAATTCGATGGCGCGCAATTCGCGCAGAAGCGCGGCGTTGAAGGTGATTTCGTTGATGCGCGCGATGATGTCGCGCGAGCGGCGCGGCGCGCCCGGGCGCTCGATCGGATTGATCTGGACGATGACGATGTCGTCGCTCGCCTGCTCCTCGAAGAGCGGGAACAAGGCCGGATTGCCCATATAGCCGCCGTCCCAATAGGGCTCGCCATCAATCTCGACAGCCTGGAACAGCAGCGGCAGGCAGGCCGACGCCATGACGTGATCGGCGGTGATCTCGGAATTGGTGAAAACGCGGACCCGCCCGGTTTCTACGTTCGTCGCCGATACGAAAAGCTTGATCTGATCGCAGGCCCGAACGCGCTCGAAATCGACGAGCTCGCCAAGCAATTCCTTCAGCGGATTGAGATTGAGCGGATTGAATTCGTAGGGCGACGAAACGCGCGTCGCGAGGTCGGCCCAGAGCGCGAACGGATTGAGAAACGCCGACGTCGCCCAGGCCGGCGCCCATTGGCCCATCATCGCGTCCAGCGGGGTTTTGCGGAACGGGCTGGCGCGCCCGGCGTCGGCGACGCCGGTCCAGAACCGACGCAGGGCCGCGCGCGCGCCGTCGCGGCCGCCCTCGGCCAAGCCTTCGACCATCACGACGGCGTTCATGGCGCCCGCGCTCGCACCGCTGACCGCGACGATGTCGAGCCGCTCGTCCTCCAGGATTCGGTCGAGAACGCCCCAGGTGTAGGCGCCCAGTGCGCCGCCGCCTTGCAGCCCGAGTTTGATCGCCTTGCGCGCTCGACGCGTCACGGCGCGCGGCCGTCGAGCAATCTGAGGAGCCCGATCAGGCTTTTGATCGTGAACCAGACCATCACAAGAAACCCGGTCAGGCCGATCAGCCACAACATCGGAATGCCGATCAGGACGATCGTCAGGATCAGGGCCGGGATCGAGGCGAGGATCAGCGCCGCGCCCCAAGCGAAGGCAATCCAGAACAGCCGGATCTGCGCTTCGAAATGCTGGCGCGAGAGCGCGCCGCCGCCGTCGCGCTGCACATAGGCGATGATCAGGCCGATTGGCACCAGCACCGCTGCGCTCGGGATCGATAGGAGATAAAGCCCCCAGACGACGCCGGCGCTCACGCGCCCGTCTTCTGGCCTGATGTCGTCGACCGAATTCGCCATGGCCGTCTCCTTCGTCGCAGGCTGCTGTTTAGGCCGCCGTCCAGCCGCCGTCGATGCTGAGCGAGGCGCCGTTGATTTGGTTGGCCGCGTCGCTGACCAGGAACAGGCAGAAGCCCGCCACATCCTCGGGTTTGACGAATTCCTTGGTCGGTTGCGCCGCCAAAAGAACGTCGTTGATGACCTGCTCGCGCGTCATGTTGCGCGCTTTCATCGTGTCGGGGATCTGGTTCTCCACGAGCGGGGTGAGCACATAGCCCGGCGAAATGGCGTTGCAGCGTACATTGTGCTGCGCGCCTTCGAGCGCAACGGTCTTGGTGAGGCCGAGGATCCCGTGTTTCGCCGCCACATAGGCGCTCTTGAAGGGCGAGGCCACGAGCCCGTGCGCCGAGGCGATGTTGATGATGCGCCCATACCGACGCGCCTTCATGCCGGCCATCGCGGCGCGGATCGTCCAGAAGGCCGCGGAGAGGTTGAGGGCGATGATCTGGTCCCACTTTTCGAGCGGGAAGTCTTCGATCGGCGAGACGTGCTGCATGCCGGCGTTGTTGACCACGATGTCGACGCTGCCGAGCGCGGCCTGCGCCCGCGTCACAAGGGCGCCGGCGTCGTCGGCCTTCGTCAGGTTCGCGCCGTCATAAAGGACCTTGACGCCCGTTTCGGCCTCGAGGCCTGCCCGCATGGCTTCAATTTCCCCCGGGTCGCCGAACCCGTTGAGAACGACGTTCATCCCTGATCGCGCGAATGCCGTGGCGATTGCGCGGCCGATGCCGCTTGTGGATCCTGTAACGACGGCGGTCTTTAGGTCAGGCATGAAGATTGCTCCAAAGATGCCGTCGGTGCGGCGTTTGTCCCGAGTAGGGTCAGGCGCCGTGCGCGCTTGACGCGTCAAGGCCCGAGGGGCTAGGCCGCGTGACCCGTTCTGGAGGATTGGGCGACCATGGAATTGTCCGCAGTTCAAGCCTTCCTATCCGGGTTCGACGATTTCCTCATCCAACTGGGCGCCGCGCTCGGCATGTTCTCGGCCGCGCTCGTCATTTATGTGCTGCTCACGCCGCACAAGGAACTGGCGCTGATCCGCGCCGGCAACCCGTCGGCCGCCGTGGCGTTCGGCGGCGTGGTTCTTGGTCTGGCGATCCCGCTCTCCTCCTGTCTCGCCCACGCGTTCGGCGTGCTCGACCTGGTCGTTTGGGGCGTCGTCATCCTGCTGATCCAGCTCATCGCCTTCCGCGTCGTCGATATGGTCCTGCACGGATTGCCGCGGCGGATCGCTGAAGGCGACGTCGCCGCCGCCTTGATGGTGTTCTCGGTGAAGGTCGGCGTCGCGATCATCCTCTCCGGCGCCGTCACCGATCCTTCGCTCAGCCTGTTTCGCACCTCGGCCCGCGCCGCTGGTTTCGGCTGAGGCCATGTGATGCCGCGTCTGCCCGATTGGCTCATCTACCTCCTCGTCCTCGGCGGCCTTCTATGGGCGCTCGGGCAGGTCGACGAGCGGGCCGACGCACCGCCGGCGCCGCCGCCTGAACTCGAAGCGCCGCCCGCCGCGATCGAAGGGCCCCTCCTTCCTGGGCCTTCGCAGTTTGATCCCGAAGTCATGGTCGAGGTCGGCCCCGTAGCCTCCGGCGTCGGCACTGCATTCGCGATCGATTCCAACGGCTGGTGGCTTACCTCGCGTCACGTCGTCGACGCCTGCGACCGCGTCGGTCTGGTCGTGAGCCGGGGCCGCGCCGTCGAAGCCATGGAAGTGCGGATCGCGCGGTTCGCCGATCTCGCGCTCATCAAGACCGATCGGGCGCCTGACCCCCTGCTCCTGGATCTCACGGAAGACGATTTCCACATCGGCCAGACCGCCTTTCACGTCGGCTACCCGCAAGGCCGCCCCGGCGAAGCCGCCACCCGCCTGATCGGCCGCGAAACGCTGGTTGCGCGCGGCCGGTATGAACTCCAGGAGCCGGTGCTCGCCTGGGCCGAACTCGGGCGCACCAAAGGCGTGATCGGCACGCTCGCCG
>JBMOIB010000005.1:0-69856 GCA_049317545.1 Caulobacterales bacterium
GCGCGCTCCTCGGTTTCGTGGGCGCGTTTGATGAACACGCGCTTCTGGTTCGCGCGATAGGTGTAGCCCTGCGCGGTCGCGACCGCCTTCATCACGGTCAGCCCGTCCGTGAACGGATATTCGCCCGGGCGGTTCACCTCGCCGAGGATGTAGAACGGGCGGAAGTTCAGCACTTCGGCGCTGACGCGCGGATCGGAGAGATAGCCGTCGCGCAGACGATCGGCGACCGCGCTCTCAAGTTCGCGCACTGTCTTGTCGCTGACCACGACCTGGCCGATCAGCGGCAAGGACACCACGCCGGTGCCGTCGAGCTGGAATTCACCGCCCAGATCCTGCTGGCCGAACACGATGATGCGGATGCGGTCACCAGGTCCGACGCGGTATTCCGGGCCGGCCGCCGCAATCGGGCGCGGTGGGGGCGCAACCGGCTCCGAAGTAATCGCCACGCGCGCCGGCGTCGCCTGGAATTGCTCGACGTTCGTCTGCGCGCCCGCTCCGGAAACGCCGCCGGCGAAGCCGATGGCCAACAAGAGCCCAGCCATAGCGATGGAGCGCAATCCGATGGACCGCATCTGACGTCCTTTCCTTGCATCGCGACCCGCAGCGCGGCTGCCGCGGCGTCGTAGATCGAATTTCGATCCAGGCCTGCAAGGAACAAGCCAAGCCCCGGCGCCAGACGGTCTGTAAGCCGGGTTCTGTCCGCCTCCCCTGTCGCCAGGTTTGGCGGGGCGGCCATTCATCTGGACCGCCGATCGCTCGGCGGTTCGCGCGACCCACCCGGACGCGGCCCACAAACAGGCCTGACCCGAAGGTCTGCGTCCCTATTCGGTCTTGCTCCCGGCGGGGCTTGCCATGCCCCCTTCCTTACGGTCGGGGCGGTGGGCTCTTACCCCACCGTTTCACCCTTACCCGGCGGCCGAAGCCGCTGGGCGGTTTGTTTTCTGTGGCGCTATCCCTGAGGTCGCCCTCGGCGGGCGTTACCCGCCGCCGTGTCTGTATGGAGCCCGGACTTTCCTCCCTTGCACCCTTTCGGGACACGCAAGAGCGGCCGCCCGACCGTCTGGCCCGGGCCATGTACCGCGGATGCACGCGCCTCGCCAGCGGGTCTCACGAACGAAGGCGGGGGATCTTGAGGCGGGCGGCCTGGTCTCCGACGTCGGCGAGAATGGCGGCGGTCTCAGAATCGATCCGCCCGTCGATGCGCCGCGGACGGAACCGCCGCTGGAAGGCGCACACCACGGCTTCGGTCGCTTCGTCGACTTCACCGGTGACTTGGAGGCCATAACCGAAGGCGGCCAGCGCTTCCTGGGTCGCGATGACGTCCTCGGGGCCGGCCGCGAGCGGCCCGTCAGGCGCCGTGGGCTTGAGCGGCCACAACGACAGGCCGCGGGCGGCCAAACGAGCCCAGGGGAAATGTTCGCCAGGGTCGAGCTTGCGCGCCGGCGCCACGTCGGAATGGCCGACCACCCGATGCGGGCCAAGGGCATGGCGCGCGAGGATGCCGACCAGCAGGCCCTCCAGCGCGGCGAGCTGCGGCTCGGTATAGGGCGGCAGGCCGAAATCATGGCCGCCGTTGACGACCTCGATCCCGATCGAGCGGGCGTTGACGTCGCTCTCGCCGTCCCAGGTAGCGACCCCGGCGTGCCAGGCGCGGTTGCTTTCCTCGACCAGCCGGAACACGCGCCCGTCTTCGGCGACCACATAATGCGCCGAGACGCGGCCGAGATCGGCGTCCGCCGGGAGGTCTGCGGGCGCCCAGGGGCCTGGATAGCGCCCAGCCTTGGGCGCCGGGTCGGCCAGACGCGCCAAGGCCGTCTCGGCGTCCTGCATGCCGGTGTAGTGCAGCACAACGAGATCGACCTTACGGGTGCGGGCGTCGAAATTGGGCGAGGGACGATCGATCAGGCTCATGCCGTCCATTCCCGGAACAGACCGACGAGCTTGCGCAGCGCCGCGTTCGGACGCGCGGCGATCATGCCGACGCCTGTGAGCGCGAGCGCCGCGCCGGCGGCCAGCTGCGGGGTCAGCGGCTCATGGAGAAGGATCACGCCGAACACCACAGCCCAGATGGGCGTCATCAAGGTCAGCGGCGAAACCAGCGTCACTTCGTACTTTTTGACGATCTCGTAGAACATGCCGTGTCCGAAGATGGATACGGCGAAAACCGAGAAGGCCAAAGCGGCCAGGAAGCCCCAGCCTCCGGCCTTCATCGCCTCGAACTGGCCAACCTCCGTGAACAGCGACAACGGCAGGAGCAAGGGCCAAGACACCATCGCCACCCAGGCCTGCAATTGGAACGGCCCGATCGGGTCCATCCGCTTCATCACGATGCCGCCGATCGAGCCGACAAGCGCCGCGAGAACCGCGAAGACGACGCCCAGCGACAAGCCGAAAGTCTCCGGGTCATAGGCGATCAGCACCACGCCCGCGAAGGCCAGCCCCATGCCAAGCCCCCGGCGCCACCCGACCGTCTCGCTTAGAAAGGCCATGGACAGGATCGTCGTGAACGGCAACCCGAGCTGGCCGGCGATCGCCACGGACGACGCGGTGCCGTTCTTCAGGGCGAGAAACAGGAACGCGAAATTCAGCCCGCCGACGCACAAGCCGACGATCGCCACCAGCCCGAGCTGGCGGGGCGCCGGGAACAGGAAGGGCGCCAGAATGACGGCAATCGCGGCGAACCGAATGAACGCATAGGCGAACGGCGGCACGTCGCCGACCACCCATCGCGTCGCGACGAGGTTAAGCCCCCACACCAGACAGATGAGGGAAAGGAGCAGAAAATCGCGCAGACTCATGAATGGCCGAGACTATGGCCCGGACGCCGCCCGGCGTCGACCTGTCAACGCGCCGGTTCGACCGTCCACCCGTCAGCGGTGCGCCGACCTTCAAGGACGCTCTGCGGCGCGCGCCGGGCCGGCTTACGCCCGAACATCGCGATCGCGGCGACGACGGCGCCGACGATCGCCACGGCGACCGCTGCCGCGGCGACGACCAGAAACGCCGCCACGCCAATCAGGGCGGCGGCGCCCGCGAGCGCAAAACGGGCCCAGGACGATTTGCCGTCCCGCGCCGGAGAGGCGGTCAAAGTCTGCGCAGCGTCCGACGTCATTTCAGGCCTCCTGCCCGATCATTCGCCTATCCATGTTGGTCCGCAGGGACCGCTCGTCAATCCGCCAACGCCGGTTGGGCGCACTCGGCGCGAATTTGCGCGTAGGCGGCGTTAATGGCGGCGGTTTTTACCTCGGCGATGCGTACGAATTCGGCAGGAGCGCCGCGCGCGGCCATCCTGTCGGGATGGTTTTCGGCGGCGAGTCGGCGCCAAGCCTGACGCACCTCATCGGCCGAGGCGCCGGGCAAAAGGCCGAGCACGGCGTAGGGATCGTCGGGTTCGGGTCCGATATTCGTGGCCCGGATCCGGCGGAATTCGAGCGCCGTGAACCCTAGGTGCTCGCCGACAGATTCCAGATAGGCCAGCTCTTCGGCTGTGATTCGCCCGTCCGCGGCGGCGATGTGGAACAGGCCGTCCAGAACGTCTTCGAGGAGGCAGGGCCGCGCGCGATACTTCCGACCGATCCTGCGGGCGTAGGACTCGTAGCCCAGCACACTCTGCCTGGCGATCGCGAAGACTCGACGAAACGCCTCCTCTTCACCCGGCGGCGGTCGAAAAACCTGTGCAGCCGCATGGACTTCCGAGTCGCTGACGAAACCGTCCGCGCGCGCCATCTTGGCGGCGAGGCCGATTACCGCGGCGGTGAATCCAACATCGCCCGGATCAGGCGCGCACTCTCCGAACGGAGCCAAAGGCTCAGCCTCCGGTTCGAAGGCCCGCGCGGCGGCCTCCACGATCTTCGTCCAGACTGACATCCCGCCATCTTAAGCGGAGGACCTGGGCGACCGGGAGGCGCCTCGATGAATTGTTCGTCATGTACGGAACCGGCGCGGCGCTTCGCGCGTATTTCTATCGCATCTCAAATAGAGAATGCGCATTGGAGACCGCACATGTTCAAATTCGCATCGATCGCCCTGGCGACCCTGACACTCGCCGCCGCGCCGGCGGCGTTCGCCAAAGACTGCGCCCGCGCCCCCGCACCGGCGCCGCACACGGCGAAGGCCACCGCCAGCCGCGGCGACGTCGTCGATGTCGCCGTTGCGGCAGGCTCGTTCAAAACGCTGGCGAAGGCGCTGACGGCGGCCGACCTCGTGACCGTTCTGAAGGGCCAGGGGCCGTTCACGGTGTTCGCGCCGACCGACGCCGCGTTCGCCGGCCTGCCCCAGGGCGAACTCGCCCGCCTGCTGAAGCCGGAAAACAAGGCGGAACTCGTCAAGATCTTGACCTACCACGTGGTTCCCGGGCGCGTGCTGGCCGCCGATCTGGCCGGTAAAGTGACGCAAGCGAAGACGGTGGAGGGCGACAGCCTGAGCATCGACGCCCGCCAAGGCGTCTCGATCGACAACGCCCGCGTCACGACCGCGGACGTCGCGGCCGACAACGGCGTCATCCACGTGATCGACCGCGTCCTGCTGCCGAAGTCCTAAACCGTAAGGCGCCGGCTCATCGCGGCCGCAACGCGGCGAGTTCGGCGCGCATCGTCTTGAGCTCTTTGAGGATGACCCGCAGGTCCTGTTGGGCCTCGGATTGGGCCTCAGAGAGCTCTTCGACGCTGACGTCGATCTGATCGACTTCCTTCTTGATCGCCTCGGTCTGTTCGGCGGTGCGCGTTTCCTGGACCGCATCGACGATCACGCCGATGAACAGATTGAGAACGGCGAACGCCGAGAGGATCGTGAAGCCCAGAATGAAGATCCACGCCCACGGGTAGACGGTGTTCAGCTTGGCGACGGTGGCGCCCCAATCGTCGAACAAGGTCAGCTGAAACAGCAGCAGCGAGGATTTCGCGAGGTCGCCGAACTCGTCCGGAAAACGCTCGCCGAACAGGGTCGTGGCCATCACCGCGCCGATGTAGAAAACGACCGCCAGCACCATCGTGGTCGCAAGGATGCCCGGCATGGCGCCGATCAAGGCTTCGACCACGCGCCTCATCTGCGGCACATTTGAGACGAGCCGCAGCACCCGCAGGACGCGCAACGTCCGAAGCGCGGAAATCGCCGGCGCCATCGAGATGTAGGACAAGCCGACGACGATGCAGTCGAAGAGGTTCCAGCCGTCGCGCACATAGCGCCGCGGCCCCTGCGCGATGAATTCCAGAACCAGCTCGGCCGTGAAAATCGCGAGGAAGATCGTGTCGAGTTCTTCGATGATGTGGTGCCAGGGGTTCGACTCTCCGAAATGCGCATCGACCCCCAACGCGATCGCGTTGATCAAGATGCACAGCAGGATGAAATTCTTGAACACCCAGCTTTCGGTAATGAACCGCAGGAAGCGCAAGCCGCCCGAGCGCGCCTCAGGCTGGCCCGCCGCAGCCATCTTCTCCGCAAGACTCGCCATGACATGCTCCCCGCTCGCGCCAGCCCATCCCCAGGCGGCGCGGGCGAGACCCTAAATCAAAGCTTTTGCGCTGAAAACCGCGGTGCGTGCGGCGTGGTCAGGATCCAGGTCCGCCGCGCGAGAACGCGGCGACCGCGCCTGACGCTGCGGCGTTGATGGTGACGGCGACGCCATCGGGGCGGATGAAGCCCAACGCGCCATAGACCCGGCGGCCCCATTCCGCGCCGGGAATATGCCAAACGCGAACCTCGCTCCAGTCGCCCTTTTTAGAGACGTCCTTCACTGGAACGTTGAGTGTGATTTCGCCCTGATTGAGCCAGTTGGCGTGATCGATGACGATCGCCCGGTCCGAAAGGATCGCGCGAACCACCGCCACATGGCCGCGATCGGCGCCATTGTAGCCGCGCATCACGATCACAGATCCGACGGCCGGGGTTTTTTCGCGGTCATATTTGCCGGCGGCGAGGGTCCACCAGGACTTGGCGTCGCCGCGCAAGTTAACACCGGATTCCTTGCGCGCGTAAGGCACGCACTGGATGCGCGCGCTCGTGTGGACGATTTTCGGGGTCGGCACGGCGCGTTCGAGGGCCGCCGTTTCGGCGATCGGCTCCATGCGGATTTCGACCGTCTCTGGCAATGGCGTCAGTTCGCCGGCGGAGGCCGGTCCCCCGATCGCCCAGCCCGTGCTCAGCGCCATGCCCATCAAGGTGAGCTGCACCGACCGCCGGGCGCCGAAGCTTGCCTCAGTCCTCAAACCACTTCCTCCAAGCCTGCCGGCGAAGCCTTCTGCCGCCGGTCTCGCGCATCTCCGTCCGGTCAAAACGGCACGATGATGCACTTGCGCTCTCGGGCGCCCAAATAGAGCGTCCCAAAACGACGCAATAAAGTTTCCACGCGCTTAACGCGACCACGTCACGCGCCTTTGATCACAGGGACTTACGCAGAATTGGGGCCAGATCCGCGGGGCGCTTCGCGGTCAGCGCGAGATAAACCCCTGCACGCTATAGGTGCGCGCGCCCCAATGCCCGCCTGGAACGTGCCAGATCTGCACCGCGCTCCAATCCCCGGCCTGGGAGACGTCGCGCACCGGTACGTTCAGGCTAATCTCTCCAGAATTCAGCCAGTTGGCGTGATCGACCACGATCTCGCGCGGCGCTGCGACCCGGCGCACAACCGCCACGTGGCCGCGTGACGCTCCGGCATAGCCGCGCAACACCAAGACGCCGCCAATCGCCGGACGATCTGTGCGGCGATACCGCTGGCCCGCCAGATCCCACCACCTGCCCGCATCGCCGTAAATCTCGATCCCGGATTCGCGGCGGGCGAAAGGCACGCATTCCAGCGGCTCCGGGGGGCGCACGACGACCGGCGGCGGCGGTCGGGCATCGATCGGGGGCGGACGATCGACCGTGGCGCACCCCGCCATGGCGGCGGCGGCGAGCGCGACGGCGGCCAGGGCGAGCGGAGACGGAACGCGCGGCGCGATCGCGTCAACGTGCGGATGCTGTGTATTCATCATCGGGCGATCCACCATCGAACGCCGCCAGTATGCCGGATCAAGTGCTAACGCGATCCGGATCATAGGCCAGGATGGACGCCAACCGCCGCTCGGCGTCCTTCAGCGGCCAGCCCTTGCGTTGCGCATAATCGGCGACCTGATCGCGGTCGATCCGGCCGACGCCGAAATATTCGGCTTCCGGGCGGGCGAAATAGAGGCCGGAAACACTCGCCGGCGGCGTCATTGCGAGGCTTTCGGTCAGGTCCATGCCGGCCAGGGTGCGCGCGTCGAGCAGATCGAAGAGCGTGGCCTTTTCGGTATGGTCGGGTTGGGCCGGATAGCCGGGGGCCGGACGAATGCCTTGATAGCGCTCGCCGATCAGGTCCTCGACGCTCAGCGCTTCGTCGGCGCGATAGCCCCAGAATTCACGCCGCACGCGTTCGTGCAAACGTTCCGCGAAGGCCTCGGCGAGCCGGTCGCAAAGCGCCTTCACCATGATCGCGGAATAATCGTCATGGGCGGCCTTGAAGCGCCCCGACGCTTCGGCCTCGCCATGACCGGCGGTGACGGCGAACAGGCCCACGTGGTCGACGCCGTCTTCGCTCACGAAATCGGCGAGCGCGACATTGGCGCCCTGCGCGCCCTTGTCCATTTGCTGGCGCAGCGTGAAGAGGCGCGCGCGCGCCTCGGTGCGGGTTTCATCCGTCCACAGAATGATGTCGTCGCCGCGCCGGTTGGCGGGCCAAAACCCGACGACGCCGTTCGCGACGACCCACTTCTCCTCGATCATGCGCGCGAGCATGGCCTTCGCGTCTTTGAAGAGCGGTCGCGCGGCCTCGCCCACGACGTCGTCGTCGAGGATCGCCGGATAACGGCCCACGAGTTCCCAGGACGCAAAGAACGGCGTCCAATCGATCAGGCGGGCGAGTTCGTCGAGCGGATAATCCGGCAGGGCCTGTACGCCGAGGAACGAAGGCGCCTTCGGCGGCGGCCCGGCGACTTTCGCGGGGCGGGCGCGCGCCGTTGCGAGCGGCAGTCGCCGGCGCTTGTCCTGGCCGGCGTAATAGGTCTCCCGCACGATCGCCTGGTCGGCCTTTTCGGCCGCGATAAAGGCGTCGCGATCGTCCGTTGAGAGCAGCTTCTGCACGACCGGCACGGCGCGCGAGGCATCGGTCACGTAAAGCGTCGGCCCCGAATAGGCCGGTGCGATCTTCACGGCGGTATGCGTCCGGCTCGTCGTCGCGCCACCGATGAGCAGCGGTATATCGAAGCCCTGACGCTCCATCTCGCTCGCCACATAGACCATTTCGTCGAGGCTCGGCGTAATCAGGCCCGAAAGGCCGATGACGTCGACCTTCTCGCGCCGCGCCGCTTCGAGGATCGTCTCGCAGGGCGCCATGACGCCAAGGTCGACGACGTCGAATCCGTTGCACTGCAAAACCACGCCGACGATGTTCTTGCCGATGTCGTGGACGTCGCCTTTGACGGTCGCCATCAGCACCTTGCCGGCGGCGCGCGCGGCCTCGCCGGCGGCGGCCTTCTCCGCCTCCATGAACGGTACGAGATGCGCGACCGCCTGCTTCATGACGCGCGCGGACTTCACGACCTGCGGCAGGAACATCTTGCCGGCGCCGAACAGGTCGCCGACGTGGTTCATACCGGCCATCAACGGGCCTTCGATCACGTGCAGCGGACGCGCGGCCTCCAGGCGCGCTTCCTCGGCGTCGGCGACGATGAATTCGTTGAGGCCATGAACCAGGGCATGCGTCAGGCGCTCGCTGACCGGCAAGGCGCGCCAGGCGACGTCCTTGGCCGGATCCTTGCGCCGCTCGCCGCCCTTGTAGCGGTCGGCGACGTCGAGAAGACGTTCGGTGGCGTCGGCGCGGCGGTTGAGCAGAACGTCTTCGACCCGTTCGCGCAGATCAGGCTCGATGTCGTCGTACACGGACAATTGGCCGGCGTTGACGATCGCCATGTCCATGCCGGCGGCGATCGCGTGGTAGAGGAACACCGAGTGCATGGCCTCGCGCACCGGCTCGTTGCCGCGGAACGCGAACGAGACGTTGGAGAGGCCGCCCGAGACGTGCGCGCCGGGCAGGCTCTCGCGAATCCGGCGCGTCGCCTCGAAGAAGGCCAGCGCGTAATCGGCGTGTTCCTCGATGCCGGTCGCAACGGCGAAAATGTTCGGGTCGAAGATGATGTCTTCAGGCGGGAAGCCATGATCCACGAGCAGATGGTAGGCGCGCGTGCAGATCTCGACCTTGCGAACAGCAGTGTCGGCCTGGCCCTTTTCGTCGAACGCCATGACAACGACCGCCGCGCCGTAGCGCCGCACCCGCTTGGCCTGGTCGAGGAACGCCGCCTCGCCTTCCTTGAGCGAGATCGAGTTGACGATCGACTTGCCCTGCACGCATTGCAGCCCGGCCTCGATCACCGACCATTTCGAGCTGTCGACCATGAGGGGCACGCGCGCGATGTCCGGCTCGGTCGCAATCAGATTGAGGAAGCGACGCATGGCGGCGACGCCGTCGATCATCGCGGCGTCCATGTTCACGTCGAGCACGTTGGCGCCGGCCTCGACCTGCTGGCGCGCAACCGCGAGCGCGCCTGAATAATCGTCCGCCTCGATCAGCTTGCGGAACTTCGCCGAGCCCGTGACGTTGGTGCGCTCGCCGACGATGATGAAGTTCGAGAACGGATTGGTCATTACAGACTCTCTCGGCGCGAGCGGCGCTTCGGTGCTGGAAATTGAACTGCCGCAGCGACGGCTAGGCGGCTGCAGTGAACGGCTCGAGACCCGCCAGGCGCATGACGGGTGCGCAGGTCCAGGCCGCCTTTGGCGCGACGCCCTTAACCGCCGCCGCAATCGCGCGGATATGGTCCGGCGTCGTCCCACAGCAGCCGCCCATCAGGCCCACCACGCCCTGGTTGGCCCACGGCTGCATGACCCGCAGCATGTCCTCGGGCGTTTCGTCGTAGCCGCCCATCGCGTTCGGCAGCCCGGCGTTGGGATAGGCCGAAATCCGCACATCGGCTGCGCGGGCCAGGGCGCGAATGTGGGCGTCCATATCTTTGGGACCGAGCGCGCAATTGAGACCGACGCTCCAAGGCTCGGCATGGCGCACCGAATGCCAGAACGCCTCGACCGTCTGCCCGGACAAGGTGCGCCCGGACAAATCGGTGATGGTGCCCGAGATCATCACGGGAAGCTTTTCGCCGATCTCCTCGAAGAGTTCCTCAACCGCGAAGATCGCCGCCTTGGCGTTCAGCGTGTCGAACACGGTTTCGATGAGCAGCAGGTCGGCACCGCCCTCCACCAGACCGCTCGCCTGCTCCTTGTAGGCGGCGGCGCAGGCCTCGAAGGTGACGTCACGGCGCGCCGGATCGTTGACATCAGGAGACAGCGAAAGCGTCTTGTTCAAAGGCCCCATCGAGCCGGCGACGAAGCGCGGCGCCCCGTCGCGCGCTTCTGCGGCGGCGCAGGCCTCGCGCGCAATGCGAGCGGCGGCGACGTTCATCTCGCGCGCGACCGATTCAAGCGCGTAGTCGGCTTGGCTGATGAAGGTCGAATTGAACGTGTTGGTGGTGACGATGTCAGCGCCGGCCTCGATGTAGGTGTCGTGGATGGCGCGGATGACGTCGGGGCGCGTGAGGCACAGAAGGTCGTTGTCGCCCTTGAGCGGGCGATTGTGGCCCGCAAAGCGCGCGCCGCGGAAATCCTCCTCGCCGAGACCATAGGTTTGAATGAGCGAGCCCATCGCGCCGTCGATCACGAGGATGCGGCTGGCGGCGAGCGCGTCGAGCGATGAGCGGCGGTCGCGTCTGGTCATGCAACGTCTCCTGGCGCCTGCGCGCGCACGCCGAGAATGCGGCAGATCGCGAGCGTCAGATCGGCCCGGTTGAGCGTGTAGAAATGGAAATCCTCGACGCCCTCGGCAGCGAGTCGGGCGCACAATTCCGCCGCGGCGGTCGCGGCCACGAGCCGGCGCGTGTCGGGGTCATCGTCGAGCCCTTCAAACAGCCGCGCGAGCCAAGCCGGGACTGTTGCGCCGCAGCCGGCCGCCATTTTCACGATCCCGCGGAAGTTCGTCACCGGCATGATGCCGGGCGAGAGCGGAATTGCGATCCCGACCGCAGCGGCGCGATCGCGGAATCGCAGAAACGTTTCGGCTTCGAAGAAGAACTGGCTGATGCCGCGCGTTGCGCCGGCGTCGATCTTGGCCTTGAGCACATCGAGGTCGTGGTCGACAGAAGGGCTTTCGGGATGCCGCTCGGGATAGACGCCGACGGAAACCTCGAACGGCGCGATGCGCCGCGCGGCGGCGGTGAGCTCGGTGGCGTTGCGATATCCGTCCGGATGCGGCGCGAACGCGGCGCCGATGCCGCCGGTTGGGTCACCGCGCAACGCAACGACATGGCGCACGCCCGCCGCCCAATAGCCGCGCAACACGTCGTCCACTTCGTCGCGCGACGCCGCGACCGTCGTCAGGTGTGCGGCCGGCTTGAGCGCGGTCTCCTCGATCAGGCGCGTAACGGTGCGGTGCGTGCGGTCGCGCGTCGAGCCGCCAGCGCCGTAGGTCACGGAGACGAACGTCGGTTTGGTCGGCGCCAGTTTGGCGATCGCGGCCCACAATTGCTCTTCGAGCGCCGGAGTTTTCGGCGGAAAGAATTCGAAGCTGATGCGGATCGGCCGACAGCCGCCGTCGCGCGAGATAAGAGCCGGTGCGGTCATGTGCGGGCGCCCTCGACGCGATTTCCAGCCCAGATCTTCACCGTGAGCGCCTCCCCGCCGCCCTGCGGCGGCGCCAATGTGCGAACCGCGACCGAAGCGACGCCGCCGGCGGCGCACCAGGCGCGAATCTCTTCGTCCGAAAAGCCGAGCCGGCGGTGGGCGTGGCGTTCGCGCAGGAACTCCAGGCCATGCGGCGCAAAATCGACGAGCACCAGGCGTCCGCCTGGCCGCAGCAGGCCCGCTGCATTGATCACCGCGCGGCGCGGATCGGGCAGGAAGTGCAGCACCTGATGGACCGTGACGAGCGCCGCCTGCCCTAGCGGGAACGGCGGATCATAGATGTCGCCCAACCGCACGGAGGCCTTGGCGTCGCCGCGGGCCGCGAGCGCCGCGCGCGCCAGCGCCAGCATCTGTCTCGAGGTATCGAAGCCATCGGCGCGCGTCGTCTTGTCGGCGAAGATCTCAAGCATCCGGCCGGAGCCGACGCCGACGTCGATCATCTGTTCGAAGGGCCCCTGCCCCGCCGCTTCAATCACCGCCGCCTCGATGTCCACGTCCGGCAGATGCAGCGCGCGCAGGCGCCCCCAATCCTCGGCGTTCTCGTCGAAATAGGCCGCCGCTGCAGCCGCGCGGGCGGCGTGAATTTCAAGCAGCCGTTCGCGGTCGCGCGCCAGGACTGGATCGGCGGGATCGAGGCGCGAGACCAGGTCCTCCGCCAGCGCGCGCTCCGCCGAGCCTTCGGGCGGCAGACGATAGAAGACCCACGCGCCTTCCGGGGCACGCTCGGCGAGACCGCTTTCGGTCAACAGCTTCAGATGACGGCTGATGCGCGGCTGGCTTTGACCAAGCGCCTGCGCCAATTCTCCCACCGCAAGCTCGCCCCGCGCCAAGAGCGCGAGCGCCCGCAGCCGCGAAGGCTCGCCGCCGGCGCGCAGCGCCGAAACCAGCCCGTCGAAGCCCAGGCGTCCTTCGAACTCGTTTCGAGATATAAACATGTCTTTATATGATCAGAAATCCTCGGTTGCGCCAAGTCCAAATCGTTGATTAACCACTCTCGGATCAGAATGACCGCGAGATGCCCGAGATGAACCGCACCCTCCTCGCTTTGGCCGCGCTCGCCCTGGCGGGACCGGTTCTCGTCGCGCCCGCCGCCGCCCAAACGTCCGCCCCGCCGCCGGCGGCTGAAATCGCGCAGGCGTCGCCAGACGAAACGTCCAGTTCGGCCTTGCGCGACCCTTGGGAGGGATTCAATCGCAAGGTGTTCGGGTTCAACAACGCCATCGACCGGGCGGTCCTGGAGCCCGTGGCCAAGGGTTATCGCGCCGTGACGCCCCGTGTGGCGCGCACTGGCGTGACGAACTTCTTCGACAACCTGCGCGCGCCCGTGACGGTCGCCAATGATTTGCTGCAAGGCGCGCCGAAACGCGCCGCCGTGACGCTCGGCCGGTTCGGGCTCAACAGCACGATCGGGATCGGCGGCCTCATTGATGTGGGTTCGTCCGTTGGCCTTGAGCCGCACCGCGAAGACTTTGGCCAGACGCTCGGCGTCTGGGGCGCTGGTCCCGGCAATTATCTGATGCTGCCCCTGATCGGCCCGTCCTCGCTCCGCGACGTGACGGGTACGGTCGTCGACAACGCTTTTTCGCCGCTAACGTATCTCAACGACGCCGAAGAACTGCGTGTTGGTTTGGCCGCACTCAGCGCAATTTCCGCGCGCGAAGGCGCGATCGAAGCGGTTGACGCCTTGCGCGCCAACTCAGCCGATCCCTACGTCTCGCTCCGGTCGATTTATGGCCAGTCGCGCGCGAGCGCGATCCGCAACGGCGCGCAAGACGTAAAGGACCTGCCGGACTTCGGCGGCCCCCCTTGAGGTTTGCCCCGACATCGGGAGACGAGTTCTATGCTGGGTACGTTCTCGCGCCGAAGTGTTGCGGCGTTCGCTTTCGTCGCCGTCGCGGCTGCCGCTAGCCCGGCGTTCGCCGACCGGGCGGCGGAAGATTACGTCGCCAAGAACGCACCGCTCGCGCTCTCGACGCTCAACGCCAAAAACCTCTCTCCGATCGAACGGCAAGCCGCCTTCGGCAAGCTGTTCGACCAGTTCGCCGACCTGCCGCGGATCGCCGATTTCGTGCTCGGCCGCTATGCCCGCAACGCGCGCGCCGACGACGCCTTGTATAAAGACTGGATCTCGACCTACCGCGAGTACTCGATTGCGGTTTATCAGGACCAGCTTGATCAGTACCGCGGCAATACGATCCGCATCCTGGCCGGCAGCAAAGACGCGACGATCAACGGTCGGTTCTATTCGGTCGTGCGCAGCGAGATATTGCGGCCGGGGCAAAAGCCGCTCGGAGTGCAGTGGCGCCTTCTGCGCAATGCCGAAGGCACCTTCCGCGTCGTCGACGTGGCGGTGCAGTTCGAAGAGAACGTCGTGTGGCTGGCGATCCAGCAGCAGGCGGAGTTTCTCGCCTTCCTCGACCGCAACAAGGGCGATGTCCGCGCGCTGCTGACTGACGTGAAGCGCCAGACGCAGACGATGCGCGCACGGATCGCCAGCGGCCGCTCGCCGAGCGGCGGCTAAGGTCGAAACCGTCGGGCTGTCGCCAGCGTAAACGAGCGCCTATCTTCTGCGCTCGAAAGGATTCGCATGTCCGCTCCGCAAGACCTCCGCAGCCATGCGCCGATCATCATCATCGGTTCGGGACCCGCCGGCTATACGGCCGCAATCTACGCCGCGCGCGCCATGCGCAAGCCGATGCTCATCGCCGGCATGCAGCCGGGCGGTCAGCTCACCATCACCACGGACGTCGAGAACTATCCGGGCTTCGCCGACGTGATCCAGGGCCCCTGGCTGATGGAGCAGATGCGCGCCCAGGCGCTGCACATGGGCGTTGAAATGGTCGAGGACCTGATCGTCGACGTGGATTTCAGCAAGCGCCCCTTCACCCTGCGCGGCGATGGCGGTCGCATCTACACCGCCGACGCCGTGGTGATCGCCACCGGCGCGCAGGCGCGCTGGCTGGGCCTGCCGAGCGAGCAGATGTTCCAGGGGTTTGGCGTCTCAGCCTGCGCCACCTGCGATGGGTTTTTCTACCGCAACAAGCCGGTGGCGGTGATCGGCGGCGGCAATACCGCGGTCGAAGAAGCCCTGTATCTGGCGAACTTTGCGTCGCGGGTTACGCTCGTGCATCGGCGCAACGAATTGCGGGCCGAGCGCGTGCTGCAGGACCGCCTGTTCCACCATCCCAAGGTCGACGTGATCTGGGATCATGCCGTCGATGAAATCCTCGGCGCGACCGACCCCGTGAAAAGCGTCACCGGCGTTCGCCTGCGCCACGTCGACAGCGGGGCCGTGCGCGACCTTGCGATCGACGGGGTCTTCGTCGCCATCGGCCATGAGCCCGCCACGGCTTTGTTCAACGGCAAGGTCGCCATGCGGCCGAACGGCTATGTGATCGTCGAACCGGGCACGACGCGAACCGATGTGCCAGGCGTGTTCGCCGCCGGCGACGTCGCCGACGACACGTTCCGCCAAGCCGTCACCGCCGCTGGTCTCGGCTGCATGGCCGCGCTCGAGGCCGAGCGCTTCCTTTCGGCCCTCGAGCACGCGGTCCCGGCGAGCCAAGCCTTCGGCGCGGTCGCCTAACCTTACCAAATCACCGGGTGGCCGCCGCCCCCGTTGCAGAGTAAGACCCCTCCGCTGGATGGACGCGGAGCCGTCATGCTGGACTGGGACAAGCTCAAGACGTTCCACCATGCCGCCGAGACGGGAAGCCTCACGGCGGCGGCGGAGCAATTGGGCGTCAGCCAATCGGCGGTCAGCCGCCAGATCGCCTCGCTCGAGGAATCCATCGGCGTGCCGCTTTTCCAGCGCCATGCCCGCGGCCTCCTCCTGACCGGTCCCGGCAAGACGCTCCACGGCATGACGCGCGACATGCAGTCCGCGGCGAAGGTCGCCGAAGCGACGCTCAAGGACGCCCGCGAAAAGACGATGGGCGATCTCGTCGTTACAGCGCCGGTGGCGTTCGGTTCGACCTGGCTTGCGCCGCGCCTGCCGATTTTCGCGGATTCCTACCCGGACGTGCGCCTGAAAATGCTGCTCGACGATCGCGAGTTCGACCTCCTCAAGCTGGAGGCTGAATGCGCCATCCGCCTTTGGGCCGCGACGCACGCCGACCTCATCCAGCGACGCATCCTGCAGGTTCACGTGAGCCTGTACGCCTCGCGCGCCTACCTCGACCGCCACGGCAGGCCGCGCGACGTGGAGGAACTCGATGGGCACCGGATCGTCGCCTACGATTCCATGGCCCAGACGACGCCGATGCGTGAGATGGACTGGGCGCGCCGCGCCGGCCGCGAAGAATCCGCGCCGCGCCTGCCGACGCTCGAGATCAACAACGTCTACGGCATGCTCCGCGCCGTCGAGCACGGCATCGGCATCGCGAGCCTTCCCGACTACATCGCCCGCAACAATCCGCACCTGGAAAAGGTGCTGCCGGACCTCGCCGGGCCGAACTTCGACGTCTTCTTCATCTATCCCAGCGACCTCAAAAAATCGAAGCGGATCGCGGCTTTCCGGGAGTTTCTCATCCAGCAGGCGGCCAGCTGGATCGGCTGATATGCGCTTTTGCATAGCTTGTATGCCGAGCGAGTGATTGATTCGGAGCCGGTATGGCCCCATCTGAGTGTCTCGCGCGACGCCTCTGCGCGAACCTAATTCGTTCTCCGGATTGGGCGTTTCCTCCCCCGAGGCATACCTTCCACGCCGCGCCGGCCATCGGCGCGGCGTTTTCTTTGGCGATCGCGCGACTGGCGCCGCGCGCAATCTCGACCAGTCTCGCCGAACCAGAAGAAGGGCGCATGAACCGCCCCGGGGAGGACCGCATGGCCCCGATGGAGGGCGGCGCAGCGCCAGCGTTGGGCGGACGGCGGCCTTGGCTCGCGCTGGCTGCCGCCGCCAGCGCATGACCTTTAGGCAGGCAGATGCGCCCGCAGCATCCAGGCGGTCTTCTCAAGGTCGGCGCAGCGCGTAGTCATGTGGTCCGCGCTCGCTTCGTCGCCCGCAGCCGCGGCGGCGTGCAAAGCGGCGCGCGCCGACTGGATCAATGTTTCGTTCCCCGCAAGAAGCGCTGCGATCATCGCGTCTTCGCTCGGCGCCGGATCGTTGTCGGCGGCCAATGACGTGCGTTTGGCGAGATCGGCGTGCGTCGGCGCGAGCACGCCCAGCGACCGGATGCGCTCGGCGATCTCATCCAGCGACGTCCACAGCGCGTCGTACTGCTTGCCGAACATTTCGTGCAGGGCGATGAAGCGCGGGCCCTGTACATTCCAGTGGTAGAGATGCGTCTTTTGGTAGAGCGCGTAGGTGTCCGCGAGCACCTGGGCGAGCGCATCGGCGACGTGCGCCCGGTTGTCGTCGGAAATGCCGATGTCGGGTTTCAAGCGTGTCCCCTTCCGGTAAAATGTCTCGGTTCGTTGTAGATATGGGAGCCTCCATGTTGCGTACCATGCTTGCCGCGCTCGCCCTCGCCGGCGCCGCACTCTCGGCGTCCGCGTCGCCGACGGCCGACCCGACGCACGGCGTCTGGCTGACGCAATCGCGTAAGGCCAAGATCGAGATCGCGCCCTGCGGCGCCAGCATTTGCGGGACCGTAGTGTGGCTCGCCGACGAGAAGGACGGCTACGTCGTGCGCGATGCACGCAACCAGGATGCCAGCAAGCGAACGGCCCGGCTCCTCGGATCGCAAATGATGTTCGGCTTCAAGCCGGCGAAATCCGGCTGGACGGGCGGTCGCATCTACAACGCCGAGGATGGCGGGACTTATCGCAGCGAAGTCGCCGCGCTGGCGAACGGCACGTTGAGCATCAAGGGTTGCGTCGGCCCGATCTGCCGGACGCAAATCTGGACGCGCCCGTGACAACGGCCGGAGCCCTCGACGGCGTTCGTGTTCTTGACCTCTCCCGCGTTCTCGCCGGCCCCTGGTCGACGCAGATTCTGGGCGATCTTGGCGCAGACGTCGTCAAGGTCGAGCGGCCGGGCGCGGGCGACGATACGCGCGGTTGGGGCCCGCCCTTCGTCGGCGCTGACGGCGGCGGCGACGCCGCCTATTTCCTCGTCGCCAATCGCAACAAGCGCTCGGTGGCGATCGATTTCACGACGCCCGAAGGCGCGGAGATCGTGCGCCGGCTCGCTGCGCAGGCGCATATCGTCGTTGAGAACTTCAAGACCGGGGGGCTCGCCAAGTACGGGCTCGACTATCCGTCGCTCAAGACGATCAATCCCGCGCTCGTCTATTGCTCGGTGACCGGCTTTGGCCAGACCGGGCCGTACGCCCAGCGCGCGGGCTACGATTATCTCGTCCAGGCGATGGGCGGCCTGATGAGCGTCACCGGACAGCCCGCCGGAACCCCCGGCGGCGAGCCGATGAAAGTGGGCGTCGCCGTCGCTGACCTATTCGCCGGCATGTACGCGGTCACCGGGATCCTCGCCGCGCTTCGCCATGCGGAACGCACCGGCGAAGGCCAGCACATCGACATCGCGCTGCTCGACGCTCAGGTCGCCATGCTCGCCAACCAGGCGCAGAATTTCTTCGCGACGGGCCAGGCGCCCATCCGCCTCGGCAACGCCCATCCCAACATCGCACCCTACCAGGTGTTCGCCGCGTCAGACGGCCATATCGTTCTTGCGGTCGGCAACGACGGCCAGTTCGCGAGCTTCTGCCGCGTCGCGAGCCTGGAGGCCTTGGCCGCCGATGCGCGGTTCGCGACCGGCGCCGCGCGTGTGGCGCATCGGGCCGAACTGATCAGTGAAATCGCGTCGGTGATGCGCGCGCGGTCCGCCGCGGATTGGATCGCCGCCTTGGAGGCCGCCGGCGTGCCTTGCGGGCCGATCAATGACGTCGCCGGCGTGTTCGACGATCCTCAGGTCAAGGCGCGTGGGTTGGCGCAATCGATGCGGCGCGACGACGGGGTCGAAGTGAGAATGACCGCAAGCCCGCTGCGCCTTTCAGTTACGCCGCCGCGCGCTGATCTCGCGCCGCCGGCGCTGGGCGCCCACACCGACGAGGTCCTCGCGACGCTCGGCTATTCCGAGGCCGACATTTCCGGTTTGCGCGCGCGCGGGATCGTCTGAGGCGCACGCGTCAACAAGCCCCGTCGCGCCAGATCGGCGAGATGCGCCGGACCAGAGGCGGCGAGCGCGGCGGCGAT
This sequence comes from Caulobacterales bacterium, assembly GCA_049317545.1. GTDB lineage: Bacteria > Pseudomonadota > Alphaproteobacteria > Caulobacterales > Aquidulcibacteraceae > REEB506. The sequence goes on from JBMOIB010000005.1 coordinate 18,889, forward strand.
GATGTACCAAGGCGCATCGCCCAAGGCGGCGCGCACGGCGAGAGCGAGGAACAGCCCTGGCGCCAGGGCGACGGCGACGTCGACGGGATCGCGGCGGAACACCAGGCACAGCGCCAAAGCGTCGATCGCGAAGCCTGCGAGGACCACGTCGGCGAGCCAAGTTGCGGGTAAGGTCATCGGCGACAGCCCGCCGTTGCGCGTCCGCGCCTCATGTCGGCGCAACGCCGAACAGATGGGTCAGGTCCTTGAAGAAGATCCGCATGTGCGCGGCATGATCAGGAGCGCCAAGTTCCTTGTTCATGTAGGCCTGCCAGGTGAGCCGCTGGACGTCGCGGTCGTCGCACATCTTCACGAAGCGCTCGCGGCGTTTGTCGTTGCGGTACCAGAAGTGCTGCATGATCCCGAGGATCATGAACACCTGTCCGTGGTCGCGCATGAAGCGCTTGCGGGCCTTCGCCAGGGCGCGCGCCTCGCCGGTCGCCAGCGCTTCCAGGCAGCTTTCCGCGGCCATGCGTCCGCCCGCCATCGCGTAATAGATGCCCTCGCCGGACGCCGGCGCGACGACGCCAGCTGAATCGCCCGCAAGCACCAGATCGCGGCCATTGTCCCATTTGGAGAGTGGTTTCAGCGGGATCGGCGCGCCTTCGCCGCGCACCGTGGCGCAGGAATCGAGGCCGACATCGCCGCGCAGCGCCGCAACCGCGCCGCGTAGGGAGAAGCCCTTACGGGCGCTGCCTACCCCGACGCTCGTGGTTTTGCCGTGCGGGAAGATCCAGGCGTAAAAGTCCGGCGACAAGCGCCCCTGATAAAACACGTCGCAGCGGGCGGGATCGAAGCTCCCGACGCGCCCGGCCGGCGAAGCGACGATCTCATGATAGGCGAACACGCAGGGCGCATCCTTGGCGCCGGCGATTTCGGCGCGGGCGAGCGGCGAGCGGGCGCCGTCGGCGGCGATGACATAGCGGGCGCGCACCGTTTCCAGCGCATCGTCCGATTTCGGCGCGCCTTTGGGCCGCAAGCGCAGCTTCACGCCCGGCTTGTCGTCGCGCTCCAGACGTTCGACGATTCCAGTCAACCGATGCGCCCCGGCCCGAGCTGCGCGCACGCGCAGAAATTCGTCGAACACGTCACGATCGACCATGCCGACGAAGCCGCCGTCGATCGGCATGTCCACCGATTTGTCCGACGGCGCGATCATGCGCGCGGACGTCGCACGCGCGACGAGTTGATGGTCGGGAATCTCGAAATCGCGAATGAGTCGCGGCGGGATTGCGCCGCCGCACGGCTTGATCCGTCCAGCCTTGTCGATCAACGCAACGCGCGCCCCGGCGCGCGCCAGATCGTTCGCGGCCGTGGCTCCCGCCGGGCCGCCGCCGACGACGGCGACGTCAAAAATCTCGCTCATGCAGGGCTCCAGCATTGCAGCATCAAACAGGCAACGGCGCGGCGTCGGGGGCGCGTTCGACAGTGGGATCGGCGACGCCAACGCGCGCCGCAAGCGTCGCGGCGAGTGCGAACAACCCCGCCTCCAACGCGAAGACGATCAGGAATGCAGGCGCATCCGCGTTCAGCGCGGCGCGCAAGCCGTCGACGACCGCCGCGCCCATGAAGCCGCCCAGCCCGAAAGCGATCGCCTGCGCTGCGCCCCAAACGCCCATGCGCGTGCCTTCGCGACCGCCGCCGCCTTCGCCGGCGAGGCCCATCATCGAGCCGATCGCCGCCACCGCGAAGATTCCATTGGCGAAACCAAGCAGGAAAACCGTCGGCTTGAGCGGCCAGCCGGGCCCGGCAAGCGCCGCCGCCGCAAGGCCGGCGAGCGCGAGCGCGGAGGCCGCACATCCGCCAATCGTCCAGCCGCGCATCCAGATGCGTCCGCCGGCGCCGTATTTGCCGAGCGCGCCGCCAAGACTGCCGACCAGAACCATGCCGAGCAGGACGCCCATGTGCTGCACGCCGGACATTTGCGTCGACTGGCCGGGCGTGAGCTTGAAGATCAGGCCGGCGAACGGCTCCAGGATCAAATCCTGCATGCTGTAGGCGAGCATCGAGATGAACACGAACATCGTGAAGCGACGCGCCGTCGCGTCGCGCCAGACTTCCGCCAGAGCATCCTTCAGGCGCGGCTTCGCGGCGGCGATCTGCGACTGCGCGCGCTCCGTCTGGCCCTCCACCCCGACGACGGCGACGAGCGCGACGAGAAAGGCGACCAGCGCCACGCCGCTCGTCACCAGCGCCAATCGTTGCTCCGAAAACGGATCGAGCATCGCGCCGACCGCAATCGAGGTGACGACGATGCCGACGATCATGAGGATCCATGTGATCGCGGCGGCGGCCGGGCGGCGCGTCGGCGCCGTTCGCGCCGCGATCAGCGCCAGGAGCGAAGTACCCGCGGCCCGACGCCGACGCCAATCATCGTGAAGGCCAGGATCGCCAGGACCGACCCAAGAAGCGGCGAACCGCGCGTAAGTGCGATCGCGTCGGCGGCCATCACGGCGCCGAGGGCGAGAACGCCGACGCCGCCGATGATCCACGGCGTTCGTCGCGCACCGGAGTCCGATGCGAAACCCCAGTGCGGGCGCGACATTTGGATCGCATAATGCCAGGCGACGAGGCCCGCCGGCACGGACGCCGCGAGCGCAAGCTCAACCACCATGACGCGATTGAAGGTCGACGTGCACAAAGCGACGATCGAGCCGATCGCGCACTGCACTAAGCCAAGACGGACGATGTCCACCCAGCCGAGCGACGTCTTCATGCGGGAGCTCCCGTCGAACCGATTGCGAAGGCGGCGGCGAGCATGCCGAGCACATAAAGGCTCGTGCCCGTCGCATTGTACCAGGGCGTGTGTTTGCGCGGATCGGAGAGCAGCCGCGTCATCAGCGCGGCCTGCGCGGCGAGGAAGCCGGCGACCGCAAGCGCGCGCCACGGGTGGCCCCAAGCGGCCAACAACGCGACCACGACGATCTGCGGCGCGGCCATGATCGCGCATGCGAGGCGCGCGGCGCGATCGGGCCCGAGGACCACCGGCAACGACCGGATGCCCATCGCCTTGTCGCCTTCGATCGCCTTGAAATCGTTGAGCGTCATGATGCCGTGGGCGCCGAACGCATAAAGCGCGGCGAGTGTGATCGACTGGGCGCTCGGCACACCGCCGCTCATGACGGCCGCGCCGGTGAACCAGGTGATGCCTTCGTAAGCGAGCGCAACGGCGCCCGGCCCCCACCAACCGCTGCGCTTCAGGCGCAAGGGCGGCGCGCTGTAGGCCCAGGCGAGCGCCAGACCGATGACGCCGGCGACGAAAACGACCGGCCCGAGCGCGGCGGCGAGCGCGGCCGATAGTCCTGTCCAGATGATCGCCAAGTACAGGCCCCAGGCGCCGGGCACCCGACCGGAGGGGATCGGACGGTTCGGTTCGTTGAGTGCGTCGACGTGGCGATCGTACCAATCGTTGACGGCCTGGCTGGTCGCGCAGATCAGCGGCCCGGCGAGGAGCATGCCGGCGACGAGCATCGGCCAGCGGGTCTCCAGCGCGACGCCTGAAGAGACGACACCGCACATGAACGCCCACATAGGCGCAAACCAAGTGATCGGTTTGAAGAGTTCGAGCACCGCGGACGGTGCTGGAAAGGTCCGAACAGACGCTAAGGGGATCGAACTCGCCATAGCATGACGTTAAGTTGGACAGGTGAGAGCGTCAATTCACCTTGACGCTTACGGCGGCAAAACGCCGCCGACGCACGCGCGGCAACCGTCAGTCCTGATCGACGGCAAGGTTCCCAAGTCCGTAGCGATGCAACTTTGAGTAGAGGCTCTGGCGGCTCAGGCCGAGCACCTCGGCGGCCGACGCGCGGTTGTCGCCGGTAATGTTGAGCGCCGCTTCGATGCACAGGCGCTCGATCAAATCCGTGGTTTCGCGGACGATTTCCTTGAGTGAAACGCGGCCGACGAGTTCGGTGAGTTGCTCCACGGAGCGCGGCAGGCTGCGGCCGAGCTCAGACCGGTCGCGCATCCGCCGACCAACCGGGCGAATGGCGAACCCGATCGCGGGCGGCGCGCCATCTTGAACCGTAACGGCCGACACTTCGGCCTCCTCTTCGGTATCGAGCGAAGTGCGGAGCACAGTCGCAAAACCGCGCACCACGCCGTGCTCGCGCAACTGCGCCATGAGCAGAGAAACATCGACGCCGGGCCGGCCGAGATAGCGCGCCAAGGGCTGGCCGCGCGCCTGCTCTGGTCCGGCCAATTGCACCAGATCGAGGAATGCGGCGTTGCAGGCCGAGATGATGAAATCGTCGCTGGTCACGACGAAGGCGTCGGGCATGCGCTCGAGCACATCGATGAAGCGCAGGCGCGGATCGGGGAGCGCGACGCCGGGCATCGCGGGGCTGGTCAGGCGCACAATGAACTGCGCCGTGCGATCCTGCCGAAAAAGCGAGGCGGAAAGTACGAGATCGCGGCCGGGGGACGACAAAAAGCGCACCCGCGTGGGCTCCGCGCGCCCGCCGGCCTGGACGTTTGCGAGAAGGCTCGTGGCGGGATCGCGCATCGGCGCTTCCATCAACCCCGTGAAAATCTGGCCGACGACGCCGTCGCTGTCGTCGCCGATCAGGCGCAGCGCTGCGGGATTGACGTCGATCACGCGCCGCGAACCGGCGTCGACGATCACAACGCCTTCGGTCGCGGTTTGGAAGAGCTGCCGATACCGCAACTCGGCATGGCGCAGGCGCAGGTAGTCCCGCTCCATGGCCTGTTGCGCCTGGAGGAGCCGCTGCTGCATGGCGGCCGCGGGACGCAGGTCGCGGCCGATCGCGATCACGCGCCCGTCGGCGCCAGCGTCGATAGCGCGATAGCGGATCGGGATGGGGCCGCTTGAGGTGATATGGTTGATCTCGCGCCAGCGACCGCCGTCCTGAGCCCGCACCTCGTCGAGCATCTGTTCGACCTTGGGGCGGCTGTCGGGAAGGACTGTATCGATCCAGGGCTTGTTCACCCAATCGGCGAACCCGTCCTCGACCATCGTGGCGTCCGACACGGCGAGATCGCGGATCACGCCCTGCCCGTCCAGGATGATCGCCACGTCCCCGGCGGCGGCCAAAACTTTGGCGGCCACCTCCGGCGTAAGACTACCTAGCGTTTCGGCCGGCCTATTGAACGCAACCGTGGCGGGCGAAGCGACTTGCATGAAAGGGCAACTTACTCAGCTTGAAGGCGAATTCTGGCTCTCACACGCGCTGTACGTGCGCGTCAAGCATTTCGGCGGCTTTTGCGACGGCGCTAGGCCCGTCGCCGGCTGTCGCGTCCGCGCCGGAATCGCGGGCAAGTTCGGGACGTTCCATGATCTTGAAGCCGCCAACCAGTACGATCAGGGCGCGGTTCACGGACGCAGCGCGCAGGATTCGAATGACGTCAGGCAACGCCGCCGCCGCAGCGTCGGACGCGACCGACAAGCCAACGGCGTCGAAGGCCTCCGTGCGAACGAGGTCTTCCAAACCCCGCAATTGGGAATCGAGTTCTTCGAACACCGACCAGTTCGCCAAACGGAACGATTCAGCGATCATCGCCAGACCAAACGTGTGGTCCTCGCCCGGAACGGCGGCGAGCAACACCCGCCGTCCGCCGCTGGCGGCGCTCGGCGTCGGACGCGAATAATGTCGGACGAGACGCTGCATTTTGCCCAACGCAATCGCCACGTCAGTGAACGAGGAGATGTCCTGCTCCCAATAAACGCCGAGGCGGCGGGCGGTTGGCGCGAGCAGCCGCGAGAACATGTCCTGCACGGATACGCCGGTATCCAGCATGGCGTCGATCACGCGCGAGAGATCGTCGATGTCGGCGGTGAGCGCGAGGCCCGCGAACGCGTCGATGTCGGGCGCGCCGCCGCCCGTCAGGGGCAATTCTTGCGCTGACGATGAAGAAAGAGGCGGCGATTGATGCGCGAGCAGCAGCCGCGGAATGATTTCGGATTCGACGACGGAATTGAGCGTATCTGCAGCGATCTGGCGCATGGGCAGACAGGGCGAGTCTAGAGATCGAGACGTGTCGACAAGGCGCGCGTCAGGCGTCCGCTCCAGCGGACAAGGGACGTCGCGAGGCGACTGATAGGCCATTGGCGTATCCCCATTCGTTCCCGGCCGGGGCAACCGATTAAGGTTGACCCAACCCGCCGATCGGATCGCACGCGCGCCTCCCGCGAACGCAATTTCTCGCGCTAGTGGTGGACGCGTAGGGCGTTTCCATGCCGGGGCGAGGATCTTTTGAGCGTCCATAACCCTGACCCTCCGAGACTAACCGACGTACGGACACAACCGCCAGGATTAATTTGTCGCGCCGCCTTGCTCGAATGTCAATCAATCTAGACGTAACGATCGATTGACACACCCGAGACGCCGGACGTACCCTTCGATGGGTCGGAAGCGTCAGGGAGCGGTGCACATGCGCCAGGAATTCAGCCCTCGGTCGGCCGTTTGGCCGCAGCCTTCAATGTTTGAAGGGCTGATCGAGCGGATCGCCCCCGCGCCCTGGTCGGCGAGCGTCGGCGCCGCCACCCGCCCGCGAGCGCCGCGCCCCCTCTACACACCGGAAGAACGCGTACGCCGCGATCGTTCGCCGTGGACGATCGTGCAGGGCGTTCTCGCGCCGCTCCAGTTCCTGGTTTTCCTGGCGAGCCTCACCCTGGTCCTGCGCTACCTGACGCAGGGGACGGGTCATGACGCGGCGAGCTGGTCGATCATCGTCAAAACCGGCGTGCTCTATACGATCATGATCACCGGCGCGATCTGGGAGAAGGAGGTGTTCGGCAAGTGGCTGTTCGCCCCCGCGTTCTTCTGGGAAGACGTGTTCTCGATGCTGGTGATCGCGCTGCACACCGCCTACGTGGCGGCGGCGATCTTCAACTGGGGCGATCCGCGCGCGCAGATGATGATCGCGCTCGCCGCCTACGCGACCTACGTCGTCAACGCCGCGCAATTCCTCGTCAAACTCCGCGCCGCGCGGATGGAAGCTCAATCGGGCCGCATCGGCGCAGGCCTGCGCGCCGGAGCCGTTTGAAATGGACGGATCTCCGGGGTCCAGCGCCTTCTCCACGACCGCCGATTGCGCCGTAGGCGCAGCGCGCGAACCGCGTCCGGTTCTGCGCGAGCGCGGTCAACGCGAAGTGTTCTGCGGCCTCACGGGGATCATGTGGCTGCATCGCAAGATCCAGGACGCCTTCTTCCTGATCGTCGGCTCGCGCACCTGCGCGCATCTGATGCAGTCCGCCGCCGGCGTCATGGCGTTCGCCGAGCCCCGCTTCGCCACCGCGATCATGGAAGAGCGCGACCTCGCCGGCCTCGCCGACGCCAATGAAGAGCTCGACCGTATCGTCGCGCAATTGCTCGCGCGCCGGCCGGACATCAAGGCGCTGTTCCTCGTGGGCTCATGCCCGTCCGAGGTGATCAAGCTCGACCTCGCTCGCGCCGCCGAGCGGCTCTCCAAGCTCCACATGCCGCGCGTCCGGGTGCTGAATTATTCCGGGAGCGGCATCGAAACGACGTTCACGCAGGGCGAAGACGCCTGCCTTGCGGCGCTGGCGCGCGAGGCGCCGAGCGCGGCCGCCGATGCACCGGCTTCCCTGCTCGTGCTCGGCGCGTTGCCGGATGTTGTCGAGGACCAGTTCCGCCGCACGTTCGAAAGCCTTGGCATCGGCCCAGTCGCCTTCCTGCCGCCCCGCAGCGCGCGCGATCTGCCGGCGATCGGGCCGAATGTGAAGCTTCTGCTCGCACAGCCGTTCCTCGCCGACACGGTCCGCATGCTCGAGGATCGCGGCGCAACCCGCATTCCAGCGATGTTTCCGTTTGGCGCCGAGGGGACGTCGGCCTGGTTCGAAGCCGCCGCGCAAGCCTTCGGCCGCGACCCCGCCGCTGTCCACCGCGACCTCGCGCCGGCCCGCGCCCGCGCTGAACGCGCGCTCGCGCCGTTGCGCGAGAAACTCCGCGGCAAGACGATCTTCTTCTTCCCCGACAGCCAGCTCGAAATCCCGCTGGCGCGCTTCCTGAGCGCCGAACTCGGGATGATTCCGATCGAAGTCGGTTCGCCCTATCTGCACGCGACGCACACCGCCCAGGACGTCGACGCGCTGCCCGCAAGCGTGCGCCTCAGCGAGGGCCAGGACGTCGAGCGCCAGCTCGACCGCTGCCGCGCCGCGAAGCCCGATCTCGTCGTCTGCGGACTCGGGCTCGCCAATCCGCTCGAGGCGGAGGGCTTCACGACCAAATGGGCGATCGAACTCGTCTTCACGCCGATTCACGGCTTCGACCAGGCCGGCGATCTCGCGGGCCTTTTCGCGCGTCCCCTGGCGCGCCGCCATTTGTTGAAGGTCTGACGCATGCAGCTCGCCATGTGGACCTATGAAGGACCGCCGCACGTGGGCGCGATGCGCGTCGCGACCGGCATGCGCGGCCTCCACTACGTGCTGCATGCACCGCAGGGCGACACCTACGCCGACCTTCTCTTCACGATGATCGAACGGCGCAATGCGCGCCCGCCGGTGACCTACACGACCTTCCAGGCCCGCGACCTCGGCTCCGACACGGCCGAGCTCTTCAAGACGGCGGCGCGCGAGGCCTATGAGCGGTTCCAGCCGGAAGCGATGATCGTCGGATCTTCGTGCACGGCCGAGCTTATTCAGGACGATCCCGGCGGTCTGGCGCGCGCGCTCGCGCTGCCAGTTCCGGTCATCCCGCTCGATCTGCCTTCGTATCAGAAGAAGGAATCCTGGGGCGCGTCGGAAACCTTCCTCGCGCTCGCCAAAGCCCTCGCCGACCCCACCGCTGCGCCGCCGCCGCGCGAAGGCCGGCGCTTGACCTGCAACATCCTCGGCCCGACCGCTCTCGGCTTCCGCTGCCGCGACGACGTTACGGAGATCACGCGGCTTTTGTCCGACCTCGGCGTCGACGTCGCGCTCGTGGCCCCGCTCGGCGCTTCGCCCAGCGACCTTTCCCGGCTCGGCTGCGCCGATTTCAACGTGGTCCTCTATCCAGAAACCGGCGAGGCCACGGCCCGCTGGCTCGAGAAGACGTTTAAGCAACCCTCCATCCGGGTCGTTCCGATCGGCTATGGCGCGACGTGCGACTTCGTCCGCGCCGTCGCTGCGCTGACAGGCGTGGACGCCGACGCCTACATCGAAAGCGCCCAGGCGCGGCTCCCCTGGTGGTCGCGCTCGGTCGATTCGACGTACCTCACCGGCAAGCGCGTCTTCGTCTACGGCGACGCCACGCACGCCATCGCCGCTGCGCGCGTTGCGGTGGACGAGCTCGGCTTCGAGCTCGTCGGTCTCGGCTGCTACAATCGTGAATTCGCGCGCGAGACCCGCGCCGCAGCCGAGAAGTATGGCCTGACGGCGCTCATCACCGACGATCACCTCGAAGTCGAAGCCGCGATCGCCGAACTGCAGCCGGAACTCGTCCTCGGCACGCAGATGGAACGCCACATCGCCAAGCGCCTGCGCATTCCGTGCGCGGTGATCTCGAGCCCGGTGCACGTGCAGGATTTCCCGGCGCGCTATTCGCCGGTGATGGGTTTCGAGGGCTCGAACGTCCTGTTCGACACGTTCGTCCATCCCCTCGTCATGGGCCTGGAAGAGCACCTGCTCGCCATGTTCCGCGAGGACTTCGAATTTCATGATGCGGCGGGCGCCTCCCATCTCGCCGCCCTTGCGCCGGCGGCCGCGCCCGCGCCGGAGCCCGTCGCCGCCGCGGCGTCTGCAATTGTCTGGACCGGCCCCGCCGAAAAGGAACTCGCGAAAATTCCGTTCTTCGTGCGCGGAAAAGCACGCCGGAACACTGAGAAATTCGCCGCCGAGCGGGGCCTTGCCGCCATCGACGTAGAGACCCTGTACGATGCAAAATCCCACTTCGCGCGCTGAGACGACGCCCGGCGGCGCGGATCCGGCGCCGCGCGTCAGGGTCGTGCTGGTCACGCTAGACAATCACCTGAGCGAGGCGCTGCGTCGCGCCGAGCGCACCCTGCGCAAGGACATTCCGGGGCTGTCGATCGCCGTGCACGCGGCGGCGGACTGGGCGGAAGACAAATCTGCGCTGGCTCGGTGTCTCGCCGACATCGGCGAAGGCGACATCATCATCGCCACGATGCTTTTCGTGGAAGATCACATCCGCGCGGTTCTGCCCGCGCTGCAGGCGCGCCGCGAAACCTGCGATGCGATGATCTGCGCCATGAGCGCGGCCGAGGTCGTGCGCCTGACCAAGCTCGGGCCATTCCGGATGGACGGGGGCGACAAGGGCCCGCTCGCGCTTCTCAAGAAGCTCCGCGGCAAGCCTGGTCCAGGCGGCAGCTCGGGCGCCGGCCAGATGGCGATGCTGCGCCGCCTGCCGCAGATCCTGCGCTTCATTCCGGGCAAGGCCCAAGACGTCCGCATCTACTTCCTGACGATGCAATACTGGCTCGCCGGATCGGAAGACAATGCCGTCCAGATGATCCGGACGCTGATCGATCGCTACGCTGACGGCGCCCGCCGCGCCTTGCGCGGCGCGGTGCCCGCCAAGCCGCCGATCGCCTATCCGGAATGCGGACTTTACCATCCGCGCGCACCGGGACGGATCGTCGAACGCGCCGCCGATGTGCCGGCGCCCGCAAATGCGCTCGGGACGGTCGGCCTGCTTGTGCTGCGGTCCTACGTGCTCGCGGGCGATACGGCGCACTATGACGGCGTGATCGATGCGCTCGAAGCGCGCGGCCTGCGGGTCCTGCCGGCGTTTTCGAGCGGCCTCGACGCCCGGCCGGCGATCGACGCCTTCTTCCGCGCGAACGGCGCGCGGACAATCGACGCGATGGTCTCGCTGACCGGCTTTTCCCTGGTCGGCGGCCCCGCCTACAACGATTCCAGCGCCGCAGCCGTCGCTCTGCGCGACCTCGACGTGCCCTATCTCGCGGCCCATCCGCTCGAATTCCAGACGCTCCAGCGCTGGTCCAGCGCGGAGCTTGGCCTGACGCCGCTCGAAGCGACGATGATGGTCGCTTTGCCCGAATTGGACGGCGCCACGGGGCCGATCACCTTCGGCGGACGCTCGGAACGCGGCGTCGCCTGCACCGGCTGCGCGCGCGGCTGCACACATGATGACGACGGTGGCCCGCGCGCGATGCGCGCCTGCTCCGAGCGCGCAGAAATGCTGGCGGCGCGCACCGCGAAGCTGATCGCGCTGCGCAAGACCGCGGCCGCCGAGCGCCGGCTTGCGATCGTGCTGTTCAACTTCCCGCCGAACTCCGGCGCCGTCGGGTCGGCCGCCTTCCTTTCAGTCTTTGAGTCGCTTCACGCGACGCTCACCGCGCTCGCCCGCGCCGGCTACGACGTGGAGATTCCCGCCGACGTCGATGCGCTCCGCACCCGGATCCTGGAAGGCAACGCCGCCCAGTTCGGCGCCGACGCCAATGTCCTCGTGCGCATTCCGTCCGCCGATCTCGTGCGCCGCGAGCCGCGACTTGCCGAGATCGAGTCCCAATGGGGTCCGGCGCCTGGCCGCAGCCAGGCCGATTCCCACGGCGTGAACCTCTTCGGCGCGCAGTTCGGCTCAGTGTTTGTCGGCGTGCAACCGCCGATCGGCATCGAGGGCGATCCTATGCGGCTCTTGTTCGCCGGCGGCTTTGCCCCCACCCACGCCTTTTCGGCCTTCTATCGCCACATCCGCGAAGACTTCCGCGCCCACGCCATCGTGCACTTCGGCACGCACGGCGCGCTGGAGTTCATGCCGGGCAAGCAGGTCGGTCTCTCAGCGAAATGCTGGCCCGACTACCTCATCGGCGACGCGCCAAACTTCTACCTCTACGCGTCCAACAATCCGTCCGAAGGCGCGCTGGCGAAGCGTCGCTCCGCTGCAACCCTGGTCAGCTACATGACGCCGGCGATCGTGCAGGCTGGACTGTCGCAGGGCCTCGCTGATCTCAAGGCCGGCGTCGCGCGCTGGCGCAGCGCCGCGCCCGGCGAAGCGCGCGACGACGCGACCGCCTTCATCGTCGAACGCGCGACGGCGCTCGACATCGCCTTTGATCCTGAGGACGGCTTGACCGCGATCGATGCGCTCAGCGCCCGTCTCGCCGAGATCGAAGCGACGCTCATTCCCGAGGGCCTGCACGTGCTTGGGGCGCCGATGCCCGACGCACAGCGCGCCGAATATCTGCGCGCCATGGCCGACGCGGCCGGCATCGCACCGGCGCAGGCCGCAATTGACCTCCTCGTCCGCGGCGCCAACGCGCGGGATGCGGCGGCTGCAAGCGGGCTCGCGCTCTCCCCTGAACTCGCCAAGACATTTGAAGGCTTGGCCATCGCTGCGGCCGAACTCGCAGACAATCACGAGATCGAGGCGCTTCTTTCGGCGCTCGACGGCGGCTTCATCCCGCCGGCCCCCGGCGGCGACGCGCTGCGCTCGCCCGGAGTCTTGCCGACCGGGCGCAACATCCACGGCTTCGATCCGTTCCGCATCCCAAGCGCGATCGCGACGCATGACGGCGCGCGCCAAGCCGAACGTCTGCTCGCGCGTCACGCCGCCGATGGCCTCAAGACGCCAGAGGGCGTCGCAATGGTCCTTTGGGGCACGGATAACCTTAAGACCGAAGGCGCGCCGATCGCCCAGGCGCTCGCGCTCATGGGCGCCCGCCCGAAGATCGATTCCTACGGGCGTCTGTGCGGCGCCGAACTGATCCCACTCGAGCAGTTGAACCGCCCGCGCATCGACGTGGTGGCGACGCTGTCAGGCGTGTTCCGCGATCTCCTGCCGCTGCAGATTCGCATGCTCGCCGAAGCCGCATGGCTCGCCGCCGGCGCCGACGAGCCGCTTGAGCTGAATTTCATCCGCAAGCACACGCTGGCCCACCAGGCGAAGCTCGGCTGCGATTTCGACACCGCCGCGCTGCGCGTGTTCTCAAACGCTGAGGGCGCGTATGGCGCCAACGTCAACCAGCTGATCGATTCCGGATCGTGGGGCGAAGAGGATGAGCTCGCCGACGCGTTCGAAACGCGCAAGGGCTTCGCCTACGGACGTTCGGGCCGACCAGTGCATGCCGCCGCAATCCTCGCCGCCGCACTCGGCGCCGTAGAGGTCACCTACCAGAACCTCGACTCGGTCGAACTCGGCGTCACCTCGCTTGACCAATATGTCGACACACTTGGCGGCGTCAGCCGCGCGGTGCGTCGCGCCAGCGGCCGCGACGCCTCGATCTACATCGGCGACCAGACGAGCGGGGCTGGGGCCGTGCGCACGCTCGCCGAACAGGTCACGCTCGAAACCCGCACCCGGATGCTCAATCCGCGCTGGTACGAAGGCCTCCTCGCGCACGGCTTCGAGGGCGTTCGCCAAATCGAAGCGCATGTGACGACAACGATGGGCTGGTCGGCGACGACCGGGCAGGTCGAGCCGTGGATCTATCAGCGCATCACCGAGACCTACGTGCTCGATCCGGAGATGCGCAAACGACTCGCCGATCTCAATCCGAAGGCCTCGGCGCGCGTCGCCAACCGCCTGCTCGAAGCCAGCGAACGCCGCTATTGGGCGCCCGATCCTGAAACCCTGAAGACGCTGCGCGATGCGGCCGACGACCTCGAGGACCGTCTCGAGGGCGTCGCGTCGGCGGCAGCATGAGGACGATAACCGCATGACGATGCTCGACCTCCCCCGCGCTCTGCCCCGCCGCCCCGACGGCGAAGGCTCCGTGCAAGTGCATCTCGATCCACGCCTGAAGATCGAAACCGCGAAGGTTTTCGCGATCTACGGAAAGGGCGGCATCGGCAAAAGCACGACGTCGTCGAACCTGTCGGCGGCGTTCTCCAAGCTCGGCAAGCGCGTGCTTCAGATCGGCTGCGATCCCAAGCACGATTCAACCTTCACGCTGACCAAGCGCCTCGTGCCGACCGTGATCGACGTGCTCGAGCAGGTGAACTTCCACACCGAAGAGCTGCGTCCGGAAGATTACGTCTACGAGGGCTATAACGGCGTCATGTGCGTCGAGGCCGGCGGCCCCCCGGCCGGGACGGGCTGCGGCGGCTATGTCGTCGGCCAGACGGTGAAGCTCCTGAAGGAACACCACCTTCTCGAAGACACCGACGTGGTGATCTTCGACGTTCTCGGCGACGTCGTGTGCGGCGGCTTCGCCGCGCCCCTGCAGCACGCCGAACGCGCCCTGATCGTCACCGCCAATGATTTCGACTCGATCTTCGCGATGAACCGCATCGTTGCGGCGATCCGCGCCAAATCGAAAAACTATGACGTCCGCCTCGGCGGCGTGATCGCTAACCGCAGCGACGGCACCGACGAGATCGACCGCTTCAACGCCGCGATCGGGCTTGAGCGCGTCGCGCACTTCCCCTCGCTCGATGTGATCCGCCGCTCGCGCCTGAAGAAGTCGACGCTGTTCGAAATGGAGCCCTCGCCGGAGCTGGAGAAGGTCCAGAACGAGTATCTCCGCCTCGCCGCGGCGCTGTGGGCCGGCGGCAAGCAATATGACGCCGTCCCCATGAAGGACCGCGAGATCTTCGATTTCCTCGGTTTTGATTGAGGCCAAGCCCCATGCCCACAGCCACCTTCGACACCTACCGCGGCCGCCTCGAGACCTATTTCGACCGCACGGCGAAAGACGCGTGGGAGCAACTCACCTCCGACGCGCCGGTGAGCAAGATCCGCGAAACCGTGCGCGCCGGGCGCGACCGGATGCGCGCGCACCTGTTGTCATGGCTCCCTGAAGACCTCGCCGGCGCCCGCATCCTCGACGCCGGTTGCGGCACAGGAGCGCTTGCTGTGGAGGCCGCACGACGCGGCGCGCACGTCGTCGCCGTCGACGTCTCAGCTTCCCTGATCGAGATCGCCAAGGCGCGCGCGCCGGCGTTCGCCGGCCCGGGCGCTATCGACTTCCGCGTCGGCGACATGCTCGATCCGGCGCATGGGCGCTTCGATTACGCCGTCGCGATGGACAGCCTCATTCACTACCCCGCCACCGAGGTCGTCACCGCGCTATCGCGCATTGCAGACCGCACCACGCGCTCGATCGCTTTCACGTTCGCGCCGCGCACACCGGCGCTCAGCCTGATGCACGCCGTCGGGCTCGTGTTTCCGCGCAGCGATCGCGCGCCCGCGATCGTGCCAATTGGCGATAAGGCCTTGCGCGATCGGCTTTCGGCGGAATTGCGCCAGTGGCGCATCGGCCCCACGGAACGCATCTCGAGCGGCTTCTACACATCGCAGGCGCAGCTTCTGGAGGGTCCATCGTGACCCTGTTTCCGACCGTGCGCATGGCGTCGCGGCTCGCGGGGCTTCTGCCCTTCGCTGATGCCGCCAGCCCGTCCTTGCCGATGTCGCGGTTGCTCCGGCTGTCGTGCTTCCAGCTGTCAGTTGGCATGGCGTCAGTTCTGCTGACGGGCACGCTCAATCGCGTGCTCATCGTGGAGCTTGGCGTGCAATCGGCGCTCGTCGCCTTGATGGTCGCGCTGCCCCTGCTGTTTGCGCCGTTCCGCGCGCTGATCGGCTTCAAATCCGACACGCACCGCTCGTTCCTTGGCTGGCGCCGCGGCCCCTACATCTGGTTCGGCTCCCTGCTGCAGTTCGGCGGATTGTCGTTCATGCCGTTTGCGCTGCTCGTGATGTCCGGACACGGCCATGCGCCGGCGATCGTCGGCCAGATCGCCGCAGCATTCGCATTCCTGATGGTCGGCGCGGGGATCCATACGACGCAAACCGCGGGCCTCGCGCTGGCGACCGATCTGGCGACGGAAGAGACCCGCCCGCGCGTGGTGGCTTTGCTCTATGTCATGCTGCTTGTCGGGATGCTCGTCAGCGCCCTGCTGATCGGCGGGCTTTTGGCTGACTTTTCGCCGTTGCGATTGATCCAAGTTGTACAAGGCGCGGCGGCGCTGACGTTGGTGCTGAACGTTGTTGCACTTTGGCGCCAGGAAGCCCGCGACACCGCCCTCACCGCCCACGATCGCGTGCACCCAACCTTCGAAGACAGCTGGGCCGCCTTCGCGAAAACGCCCGGAGCCATCCGCCTCCTCGTCGCGGTCGGCCTGGGATCGGCCGCGTTCAGCATGCAAGACGTTCTCCTTGAGCCCTACGGCGGTCAAATCCTCAAGCTCGGCGTCAGCGCCACGACGACGCTGACCTCGCTCTGGGCGTGCGGCGCGCTCGCGGGATTTGCGCTTGCAGGGTTTTGGCTCAGCCGCGGCATGGACCCGCATCGGCTGGCGGCGATCGGCGGGCTCGCTGGTCTGCCGGCTTTCGCGCTCGTCATTCTCGCCGCGCCTTTGCAGGCGACGATGCTTTTTCAATGCGGCGCGGGGATGATCGGTTTCGGCGGCGGCCTGTTCGCCGTCGGCACCATGACCGCAGCCATGTCGTTGTCCTCTGTCGGAGGCTCCGGCTTGGCGCTCGGCGCTTGGGGGGCCGTCCAGGCGACGGGCGCCGGCCTCGCCATTCTCATCGGCGGCCTGATGAGGGACTTCGTTTCGAAGTGGGCCGCATCCGGACAATTGGGCGAGGCCCTGCAGGGCCCCGCGACCGGATATGCCGTGGTGTACCTCACCGAGATCGTCTTGATCTTCTGCACCCTCGCCGCGATCGGGCCCCTGGCCCGACATGCATCCGCTCAAGAGCCTTCCAAGTTCGGGCTCGCCGAATTTCCAACAACATAAAGCGACAGCCGGAGGTCGATCATGAACCAGACATACATCCTATCCAACGTCGATGTGACCGAACTGGCGATGTACCTGTTCGTGATCTTCTTCTTTGGACTCATCCTCTATTTGCGGCGCGAAGATCGTCGCGAGGGCTACCCGCTCGAGGAAGATACGACCGGCCGTCTGGAGAAGGTCGAAGGGCTTCTGTGGGTCGCCGAGCCGAAAGTGTTCCGCCTTCCCAATGGTCGCGGGCAAAAAGTCGTTCCGAACATGGAACGCGATCTCCCGGTCACCAAGGCGAAGCGCATGGCGGTGTGGCCTGGTGCACCGATCAGTCCAGTGGGCGATCCGCTCTCGGCGGGCGTAGGCCCCGGCGCATTCGCAGAGCGCTCGCGCTCCCCCGACATGACGGAACATGGGACGCCGCGGATCGCTCCGTTGCGGGTCGCCAAGGACTTCGCGATCGCCAGCAATGATCCCAATCCGGTCGGGATGCAGGTCTTTGGCGTGGACGACAAACTCGCCGGCGCCGTCGTCGACGTCTGGGTTGATCGCGGCGAACACATGATCCGCTATCTCGAAGTCGAGACGACCGCCGCCCTCGGCGCGAAGCGCGTGATCGTGCCCATGCCGATGCTCGTGGTGAACCGGGGCAAGCGCACCATCCGCGTCGACGCCGTAACGGCCGCGCAGCTCGCCGCGGCGCCGACCGTCGCCACCGCCGATCAGATCAGCCTCTACGAGGAAGATCGCATCAGCGCCTATTTCGGCGCCGGCTATCTCTACGCCATGCCGACGCGCACGGAGGCCCAGCTGTGAGCGAGTTCGAGAGCGAACCAATCCGCGGTCTCCCGGGTCGATTGCCGCCCGGCGAACGGATCATCTGGCAAGGCGCGCCGTCGTTTCGCGGCCTCGCCCTGGGCGCCTTCCGCATCCGCGAAGTCGCCGCCTACTTTGCGGTTCTTGGCGCAGCCAAGGCCTTTGGCGTCGTTGCAGCTGGCGGGCCATGGAGCGACGCGGCCCTCGAGTTCGTCGGCATGGCGGCGCCGGCCAGTCTGGCGATCGGTCTTCTCGCCGGGCTCTCGCTGCTTTGCCAGCGCACGACCGTCTATACGATCACCAATCGTCGACTGGTGCTGCGCTTCGGCATGGCGCTGACCAAGGCCGTGAATTTGCCTTTCACCGTCGTGGAGTCCGCGACGATGAAGGTCGATCGCGCCGGGGTTGGCGATATCGCGCTCGGACTGAAGCCCGACGCGAAGGTGGGCTATGTGGCGTTGTGGCCGCATGTTCGCCCCTGGAAACTGGCGCGGCCGCAGCCGAGCCTTCGCGGTCTCAGCGATGCAGCTCAAGTGGCGGCAGTGCTCGCGGCGACGCTCGCCGAGGCCAAGGGCGCAGCCCCGGCGCCGGCCATGACCTCGCCTGACCGCATACCCGTCCAAGCGCCGACGCCGATCGGCGCCACGCAACCGGCATGAGGACCTGAAAATGAGCGCGATTGACGTAAGCCCCTTCCCACGCGGCGCGCTGATCGGCGCCGGACTGCTGATTTTCGCTTCGCTGAGCCTCGTTGCCGGCGTGCGGTTCGGCGTCCTGCCGCAAGACGAGACGATGGCGACGGTTCATGCGAACGCCGTCGCCCGCCAGTCGCGCACCCTCGTCTTCTCGGACGCAGCGGCCGGCGGCATTGATGTGACTGACGCCCGCAGCGGCGCTGTCGTCGCCCGCATCGCGCCGGGCGAAGGCGGGTTCATTCGCGGCGTTATGCGCGGCCTCGCCTATCATCGCTCCTTGAAGGGCGCCCCAGCGGCTGCGCCTTTCGAACTCAGCGTTCTCAGCAACGGCGCGCTCATACTTTTTGATCCCCAGACGGAACGTCGCATCGACCTGGGCGCATTCGGCGTTACCAATAGAGCTGCGTTCGCCGCGATGCTGGACGCTGGAGCCTCGCCCCAGACATGAACCTGCCCCTGCCTCTCGCGCGACGCTCGTTCGACACCGCCTGCACGATCGAAATCGAGCATACGGCCGACAACCTCCACGCCCATGTCGAACTCGCCGGCGGCATGCGCATGGAGCCGGGCGATCGCGTGCTGGTGCATGGCGATCCGATCCACATTCCCTTCGGCGAAAGCCGCGTCCTCCATCGTCACGCGACCGTCGATCGCGCCGGGGCCTTCGAGCGCTGGTGGACCAAGCTCAGCGCGACGTTCCTGCTCACCGAACTTTATGAAGTCAGCTTCACCCCGCGGAGACGCCTATGACCACGTTGACGGCGGATGCCCTGCCCTTCGAGGACACAACCAAGCTCGCGCAGCGCGACACTGTGCTGACGCCGCGCTTTTACACCACCGACTATGAGGCGCTCGACAAGCTCGACGTCTCGCCGGTGCGGGCGGAATGGGACGCGCTGCTCGCCATCATGGCGAGCGACCCCAATCGCAATCACTTCAAGCGGACAGACGAGTTCCGGAACATTCTTCCGACCCTCCCCGCCGACCTGCGCAAGGAATTCGTCGACTTCCTGGTGAGCTCGGTGACCTCGGAGTTTTCGGGCTGCGTGCTCTACGCCGAAATCGTCAAGAACGTGAAGAACCCCGACATCAAGGCGCTGTTCCGCTACCTCACGCGCGACGAGTCCCGCCATGCCGGCTTCATCAACGAGACGCTCAAGGACTTCGGCATCGGCGTCGACCTCGGGTTCCTGACGCGGGCGAAGAAGTACACCTTCTTCAAGCCGAAATTCATTTTCTACGCCGTCTATCTCTCCGAGAAGATCGGCTACGCGCGCTACATCACGATCTATCGCCAACTCGAGAAGCACCCCGAGCTGCGCTTCCACCCGATCTTCAAGTGGTTCCGCGAATGGTGCAACGACGAGTACCGCCATGGAGAAGCGTTCGCGCTCCTCATGCGCGCGAACCCGGAGCTCCTGCGCGGCGGCAATCTCGGCTGGATCAAATTCTTTCTGCTTTCGGTCTATGCGACGATGTACGTCCGCGACCATATGCGGCCCGCCTTCCACAAGGCGCTCGGCCTGGACGTCACCGCCTACGACAAGCGCGTCTTTCAAGTCTGCAACGAGATTTGCACGCAGGTCTTCCCCGTCGCCCTCGACATCGACAATCCGAAGTTCGACGCCGGCATGGAGAAGCTTCGCACCATCAACGAAGCGATGGACGCAGCCAAGTCCGAAGGCGGAATCGTCGGCGGCCTGAAAGTCGCCGGCCTCGCCGTTCAGGCCGGCCTCGCGTTCCTCGGCCTCTATCTGCTCCCGTCGAAGCGGCAGGACCTGCCGAAAGACGTCCTCCTCGCGCAGGCCTGGTGACCCGGGGATGATGTCCTCACACGGCCCGCCGCTCCTGTTTGCGCTTTTCGCTTGGTGGTTCTCCACCGGCGCAATTCTGCTGCTTGATCGGCTGCCGAAGATGTCAGTCGTTTGGACTCTTCTGCTCGCAACCCTGATCGGCGGCGGCGCCCTGTTCGGGATCGCGCACACCGCGGTCGAGGCCGACGCAGCCGGAGCCTATGTGGCGTTCTCCTGCGCGCTCGCGATCTGGGGCTGGCACGAGTGGGCCTTCCTGACGGGCACGTTGACCGGGCCGCGCACCGAGCCCTGCCCGCCGGGCGCGCGCGGTTGGCTGCGGTTTCGCCTGGCGGCGGCGACGCTCATCTACCACGAGCTTGCGCTCGCCGTGACGGGCGCCGTCGTCGTCGCCTTGACGTGGGGCCAGCCCAATCAGACCGCCGCTTGGACCTACTTCGTTTTGTTCGTGATGCGCATCTCGGCCAAGCTGAACATCTTCCTCGGCGTGCCCAACTTCACAGACGATTTCCTGCCGCCGCGCCTTGCCTACCTGAAGAGCTATTTCCAACGGCGCGCCTTCAATCCCCTGTTCCCGGTTTCCATCGCGATCGGCCTCGCCATCGCGATCGCAAGCGCGGCCGCCGCCCTCAACGCCGAAGTCGGGGGCGCAGCGCAGGTCGGGTTCACGTTGACCTTCGCGCTCGGGGCTTTGGCCCTGGTCGAACACGCTTTCATGGTCGCGCCGTTTCGCGACTCGACGCTTTGGCGCTGGGCCATGTCGCCTGCCGCTGTGGATCGCGCCTACAAAGATTCAGGGAGGATGCCGTGAACTACGAAGCCTTTTTCGAGGGCGAGCTCGCCAAATTGCGCGATGAAGGCCGGTACCGTGTGTTCGCGGAGCTTGAGCGGGTCGCGGGCGCCTTTCCGCGCGCGAAGCGTTACGCCGACGAGGGCGTCAACGAGGTTACAGTCTGGTGCTCGAACGATTATCTCGGCATGGGCCAAAGCCGGACCGTGCTCGACGCCATGCACGCCACGCTCGACCAGTGCGGCGCCGGCGCCGGCGGGACGCGCAACATCTCGGGCACCAACCATCACCATGTTCTGCTCGAGCAAGAGCTGGCTGACCTGCACGGCAAAGAATCGGCGCTGCTGTTTACGTCCGGCTACGTCTCAAACTGGGCGGCGCTCGGAACTCTCGGCGAAAAGCTGCCGAATTGCATTGTCCTGTCCGACGCGGGCAACCACGCCTCGATGATCGAAGGCATTCGCCACAGCCGCGCCGAACGCCATGTCTTCAAGCACAACAGCCCAGAACACCTTGAGCGCCTGCTGCGCGACATGGACCCTGCCCGTCCCAAGCTCGTCGCGTTCGAGAGCGTCTATTCGATGGACGGCGACATCGCTCCCATCGCTGAACTCTGCGACGTCGCGGACGCCTACAAGGCGATGACCTATCTCGACGAGGTCCATGCGGTCGGCATGTACGGCCCCCGCGGCGGCGGCATCGCCGAACGCGAAGGCCTGATGCACCGCCTCACCGTGATCGAGGGCACACTCGGCAAAGCGATCGGCGTCATGGGCGGCTACATCGCGGCCTCAACGGCGCTGTGCGATTTTGTGCGGAGCTTTGCGTCGGGCTTCATTTTCACGACCGCTTTGCCTCCAGCCGTTGCGGCAGGGGCGCGCGCGAGCATCCAGCATCTGAAGGCGAGCAGCGCCGAACGCACGCGCCACCAGGAGCGCGTCGCGAAGGTGCGTCGCCGCCTCGACATGCTCGGCATCCCGACCATGGAGAATCCCAGCCACATCATTCCGGTGATGGTTGGGGATCCGAAGAAATGCAAAATGATCTCGGACTGGCTGCTCGACAACCACGGCATCTATGTTCAGCCGATCAATTATCCGACCGTTCCGAAGGGCACGGAGCGCTTGCGCATTACGCCGACGCCGCTGCACACCGACGACGACATCGAGCGCCTGGTGGAAGGCCTGTCGGAAATCTGGTCGCATTGCGCGCTCGCCCGGCGGGCTGTCGCGGCGTGACGGCGACAGTCGCAGCCCGAAAGCCGAGCGCGACGCGCGACGGCGCACTCATACCCGGCGTCGCGCAGGACGGCTCGCTGTATCCGATCGGCAAAATGGAGGCCCACGAACGTGGCGTCCTCCATTTGGCCGTCTCGGTATTCGCGTTCGCCGATGACCTCTTACTCATCCAGCGTCGCGCCGCCGGCAAATACCATTCGGGCGGGCAATGGGCGAACACGGTCTGCACCCATCCCCATTGGGGCGAGAGCCCAGAAGACAGCGCACGCCGCCGGCTTCATGAGGAACTCGGACTTGACGCGCTCGTAAGGCCGGCCGCGCTGCTCGACTACAGGGCTGACGTCGGCTCCGGCCTGATTGAGTGCGAACGCGTCCAGGTCTTTCGATCGGACGTTGCGCGCTCGGCCGCCCTCGCCCCCAACCCAATGGAAGTCGACGCCACCCGCTGGGCGTCTCCCGACACGTTGCGCGAAGAGGCGATGATCTGGCCCGAGCGCTTCGCGCCGTGGTTCCGGATCTATCTCGCCCGTTGGGACGAGCTCGGACTGGGCTGATCAAGCGCGTCAGCGCTTCCAAGCGACTCCGGAAAATTTGAGCACGCGCGCGCTGGATCGATGATCCGGCGCGGCGCGCACGTCTGACCGCCGCCAGCTTCACGCTTCACGCTCGCACGCCTTTCCGTGATGTTGATCCCTGCGCGGAGAGGCTCCTGACGCACAGGCCAGAGCCAAGCCATGCGCAACGCGACCGCAATCTCTCTCTGGTCATCGAGAGCGCCACCCAAACAAAAACCCCCGCCGAAGCGGGGGCTGAAGTTTGGCTTGGGAGCTTATGGCGTTATCGGTTTGTCGGCGCGGCCGGCGTCGACGCCGGCTCGGCCGGAGCAGCCGCGTCTACGGGCACGGTGTTCGAATCTGCCGGTGCAGCCGCGACATTCCGGTAGCCGGCAAGCGCAGGATGATCCGGCAACATGCTGACGCCGAGCAGCGGCTTGTTCACGCCCTGGTGGCAGGTCGTGCAATTCACCTTGTACGGATCGCCGAGCGGCCCGAGTCGGTTGGCCGGGAATGTCGGCGTCAACGGCTCGATGTACTCGTTGTTCAGCGCACGGACCATTCGGATCCCGTACCAGGCGGTGACCCGTGCAGGACCGCTGTCCGCCCAAGACCCGAAATCGCGGGTGTTATGGCAATAGGTGCAGTTCACGCCGAGACTGTCGGACATGTGCATCATCAGGCCGTACGTCTTTTCGACGCGCGGGATGCTTGCGGTGTTGCCGCTGGGCAGAGCCGTGAGGCCCTGTGCGCGAATCTGCTCGTCGCCGAGGAGGTAGGGCGTGAACGGATCTTTCGGCAACGAGGAGAATGCGACGGCCTTGACCGGATCATTCTGCTCGTGTTTGGCGCCGATGAAGTTGCCGCGCCGATCCTCGGGCGGCGTCTTCGTCCATACCGCCTTCGGCACCGGATTGCCCTGGTGGCAGGTATAGCAGGTCACGCCGGTCTGCTTGACGTGATCGGTCCAGGACGCGTTGATCGTGCGCGTCATCTGCAACATGCGACGTGCGACGACCTTGGTGTAGACCTCGTCCGACGCCATGTTCTCCGTGTTGTGGCAATAGGCGCACCCCTGCTCGGGGGACACCCATTCCGTGATCGACAGCATCAGCCGATTGAACTCGTCGGCGTTGATGTCGCGGAGAACCTGGACGTTCTGGTAGAATTCGCCCGCCAGCGGCGCGTCGGACGGCTCCAGCGGATAGGGCGGCGGCGGGACTGCGTTCGCCTTCTTCAAATAAGCCGCGAGTTCCGGATTCTTGAACTGAACCATGCCAGTTCCGCGGTGTCCGGTCTGTTGGGTCTGCGGCGGGGGCGCCTCGCACGCGGCGAGCGCGGCGGCGAGCGCGCCGGCGAACGCCATGACGATTGCGCGCCGAAAAGAGCCTATCATTGGGTTGCTCCTTGCGACAAAGCGGGATCGAGAACGGGCGGGACCGACGCGGGATAGGCCGGCGCGAAATGGTGCTCGACAGCCCACAGGTACCAATTGTCGACGACGGTTCCGGTCAAGAGAATGCCGATGCCGCCGGTCAGAGTGGTGAGCACCGCAAACCACCAGGCCCAACGGTGGATGGATTCCATCGACGCGTTGAAGCCCATGGTCCAGCGCCAGAACAGGGCTGCACGTTCCGAAGCCGTTCCGCGATCGGTGATCTGCTCGATCTCGCGTTCGCCGCCATAGCGGCCAACAGCCAGAATCGTCGCGCCGTGCATCGCGAAGAGAAGCACAGAGCCGTACAGGAACACGATCGAGAGGCAGTGGAACGGGTTGTAGAAGAGGTTCCCGTAACGGATCGAGAACGCCGACGTCCAGTCGAGGTGCGGGAACACGCCGTAAGGAACGGCTTCGCTCCAAGATCCCATCGCCAGCGGCCGAATGAGGCCGAGAACGAGCACCAGCCAAAGCGCCGATGCGAACGCCCAAGACACATGCGTACCGAGGCCCAGCGACTTCGCCCGCGTGTAGGTGCGCGCCCACCAAAGGACGAGAGACGCCAGGAAGCAGAAGCTCGCGATGACCCACCATCCGCCGTCATTCAGCGGAATGAAGATCTGCGTGCCGTATTGCGGGCCCGGCGGATCCAGCGACAGCCAGAACAATTGCCGGATGAATTGCACCGGGTCCCAGCCGACCGAGGCCCACATGTGTAGGCCGACGATTTCGAACCACGCGAGCCCGAAGATCAGCGAGGCGACGCCGTAGCCGCCGAGATAGAGCGGCCCGATCTGCGCATTGCCGATCTTTCCGGCCCAATACGAGAAGAACGAACCGTCTTCGCGCGCGCCGTCGGTCTTGGGAAGCGGCACGCCCGTTTCGAGGGGGCCGCGCACCTGAATTTGATTGAAGATGTTTTGATAGCCAGCCATCGCCCAGCCCTCCTCGTCAGCGCCAGATCGGCAGGTCAAGCCACCACGTCCACCATTCAGGCCAGCCGCGCGTCCAGAACGGGCCGCTGATGATGATGCAAATCGCCGCCCAGAATCCGCTCGACAGCGCCAGGAACAATCCAAGCCTGTGAATGCCCAACGTGCCGATCGAATAGCCGATCAGATCGCGGAAGAACGTATCTTCGTGTTCCGGCGTTTTGACGGTTTGGCCGTCGCCCGGATTGGTGGCGGAGAGGACGAGCGATCCGTGCAACGCCAGGGCGAACGTCGTGGTGAAGAAGAACGTCACCGCGATCATGTGCGCCGGGTTGTAGTGAAAGCTCAGGTACTGATACCCGACGTTCGACACCCAATCGAGGTGGGAGAAGATCCCGTACGGGAAGCCGTGGCCCCAGGCGCCGAGAAGAAGCGGCCGGATCACGACCAGGGACACATAGGCGAAGATCGCGACGCTGAAAGCGATCGGCACATGATAGCCGATGCCAAGCTTACGACAGATTTCGACCTCACGAAGCGCCCACGAAACGAACGCCCCGATCGCGCAGATCGTGACGACCTGCCAGATGCCGCCGTCGCGCAAGGGCGCAAGTCCAAGTCCGTACTTCAGGTCGGGCGGCTCAACCGAGATCAGCCAGGGGTTAAACTGCCCCTGCAGGCTCGCTGAATAAAAGATCAGCACGGTTCCCAGGGCGGCGAAGAAGGCTGTCGTCACGCCGAAAAAGCCGACGTAAAACGGGCCAACCCAGAAATCGAACAAGTCGCCGCCGATCAGGGTGCCGCCTCTCACGCGATACTTGCGCTCGAAACTCAACAAGGCCATGGCCTAATCCTCCGCGTCGGAACCCCGTCCGCGCTGGCTTTTGTCGTTGTGGACCGCACGCGGTGCGGCCGAATTCGAAAGTGGCGGGCGAGGTCGACGTCAGCGTCGGGCCTCGCCCGCAACCATCACGGGGTCGCCGCAGGCGCCGCCGGTTCGCTCGCAGCCGCGGGATACGGCCCGTTCAGCCAGCTGCCGTAGCGCGGCGTGCTGAGCTGGACGAAATGGTTCACCATCACCATGAAGAAGGCGAACGCCAAAATCCCGATCAGCGCGCGGCGCGGATCAAAAAGAAGCCAAATTTTCCACATCGAACGTGCTCCGATTTATCTGTGGATCTTCAGAACCAAGGGCGCCACGACCACACCAGGAAGTGCGCGACGAGGTTCAACAGAAAGAAGACGGCCATGCTGGCCACCAGGATGTTGTGGAACTCTTTGGCCTCACTCTCGGTGAGCCCCGACAAAGAGCCTCCTCGTTCATTCTCCGCCATTCTCCTATCTCCAGTAATGCCCCGTGAGAGGCGTCGCCGCGTCATGTCCCCGCGGCGGGGTCAGCCGAACGCCGGAGCGTTGCGACACTTTGCGGCCGGCGTGCGCAGCTGAGCGCTGCATACGGCGGCCAATCGAAAAGCGAGCGTCCATCATGCCGCCTGCCCCGAACTGAGATCGGCGAACGCGCGCACGACGCGCGTTTCGTCGACGGTTTCATCGCCCGCCGCGCGTGCGGCGCGCTCGGCGGCGTCGCGCAGGCGCTTGGCCGCGGAAATGCGCACCAGGACAGGCTGGGCTTCGACGAGATCGTCGAGCGCCTGTTTGGCGCGATCATCCCAGGCCAGTTCCTTGTGCGGACGAGCAGGCGTCGCTTCGACGGCGTCCATCTGAGTCGCGAGCGGGAGGATCGCGAACAGCGCGTCGAACAGCGCGTTGCAAACTTCCTGCACGAGGAAGGTCGCGCCGGAATAGCCCATGAAGGGCGTCCCGGTGTGGCGGCGGATGACAGCGCCCGGGAATGAGGCCGGCACATAGAGCGCACGCGAGCCGAGCTCGGCCATGTACATGCGCTCGTTGTAGGAGCCGAACATCACAAGCGGCGGGGTGTCCTTGATCGCCTGGCGCACGGCCGCATTGTCCGGCTTCACGCCGGCGCTGCGCGCGAACGAAAACGTGCACGGCAGGCCAAGGTCTTCCTCGAGGAAATGCCGGACGCCGCGCGCATAGGTCTCGGTCGCCACGATCGCGAAACTCGCCGTGCCGAAGAAATCCTGCGTGACTGACCGCCACAGATCCCAAAGCGGTTTGATCGTCGTGTGCTTCTCGCGCTCGATGAACGGCTCAGGATCGCAGCCCGTGAGTTCGCCAAGCGTGCGCAGGAATTTCGTCGTCGAGGTCAGGCCGATCGGCGCCTGCAGATAGGGCCGCTCGAGGACTTCGCAGAGATTGCGGCCGAACTCGCGATAAAGACAGACATTGACCTCGGCGTCAGCGAGCTTGCGGATATCGGCCAAATGGCTCCCGAGCGGAAACACCATATTGACCTCGCACCCGGCCCCTTCAATCAGCCGGCGGATCTCGGCGAGATCGGACGGCATGTTGAACGTGCCGTAGATCGGACCGATGATGTTGACCTTCGGCTTTTCGCCGTCTTTGCGCGGCTTCGGCTTCGGCATTTTCTTCGGGCCGAACTGCGTCCACAACCAGGTCAGCGCGCGATCCGCGCTTTGCCATTGGTCTTCGTCGATCGTGCGCGGCAGGAAGCGCTGGATGTTGGTGCCTTCCGGCGTCACGCCGCCGCCGATCATCTCGGCGATCGAGCCCGTGACGACGACCGCGGGCAGAGCCGGATCGAGCGTTTTCCAGGCGCGTTTCATGGCGCCTTCCGTTCCCGTCTTGCCGAGCTCGTCTTCGCCGAGGCCGGTGACCACGATCGGCAGCTCATGCGGCGGCAAACCGTCCGTGTAGTGCAGAACCGAGGTGACCGGCAGGTTCTCGCAGCCGACAGGGCCATCGATGATGACCTGCAGGCCCTTGATCGCGGTGAAGGCGTAGACCGCGCCCCAATAGCCGCCGGCGCGGTCGTGATCGAGGATCAACATGACGGCGCCTCCGCGGCGCTGGAGATGGTCAGAGGACGGATCATGTGCCCACGGCCTCCTCGGCCTTGCGCAACGCATCCATCTGCTTGGCGAACCGCGCCTTGAATTCCGGCCGGTCGCTTGGCGTATCTTCCCAGACGCCCGTCGCGTGTCCCGTCCCGACGCCTTCGAAGAAGTCCTGCATCCGGTCGAAGCGCGCCTTGTTGGCGAGCGCGGCGTTGATCACCGTCGCCAAAGAGCCGGCGCCTGCCGGCCCCATCAGCGGCCGCGCGGAGATCAGATTGGTGAAATAGAGCGCAGGAATGGCGCGCTCCTTGGCGTGCTGCACGACCGGCGTGGTGCCAATGGCGAGATCGGGCTTGAGCGCGTCGACGGCGGCGAGATCGTTTTCGAGCGAGGCGCGGAACTGCACGGGAATGCCCCGCGCTTCCAGCCATTCGCGGTCGGGATCGGACCAACGCGTGCGCGGGCACGCCGTGCCGACATAAGCGACGTCGGCGCCGCTCTCCACCAGAAGCCGCGCCACGAGAAGTTCGGATCCCTCGTAACCGCTGAGCGTGATGCGTCCCTTGATCGGCTTTGCAGCCAGCGCACCCGCGATCGCCGGCAGGAAGGCGTTCTTGGCGGAATCGACTTTCGCTTGCGCAATACCGCAGGCGGCGCCGACCGCGTCGAGCCACGCGGCCGTGCCATCCCGCCCGACAGGAGCCGAGCCGATCACCGATCGGCCAGCCGCTTCGAACTCGCGCACGCAGGCGGTATAAAATGGATGGATCGCCGCGACGGCGGCGCAGTCGAGCGCAGCGTAAAGCTCGCGCCATTCGCGCGTTGGCACGACCGGGCCCGCCGCCAGGCCAAGCGGTTCGAGCATGCGGCCGATTCCCACGGGATCGGCGGGAAACATCTCGCCAAGCAAGGCGATCGTCGGCTTGTCGGCGCGCTCGCGCGGCGCCGCGACCGGGCCGGCCTCGGCCTCTTTGCGGGCGTAGGCGAGCATGGCGCCGGCCAGCACGTCCTTGGCCTCCGCGTGCGTCGGTATGCCGAAGCCCGGTACGTCGATGCCGATGATGCGCACGCCGTTGATCTCTTTCGGGAGCAATTGCAGCGGCACGCCCGACGCCGTCGGCACGCACAGGTTCGTCACGACGATCGTGTCGTAGAGCGCCGGATCGGCGAGCTGGAACACGGCGTCGCGAATGTCTTCGAAGAGCTTGCCCGTGACCAAAGTCTCGGAATTGAACGGCACATAGCCGACCGAGCGACGCGCGCCATAGAAGTGCGACGTGAACGTCAGCCCATAGACGCAGCAGGCTGATCCCGAGAGCACCGTGGCGGTGCGCCGCATGCGCAGACCGACCCGCAGCGACCCGAACGCCGGGCACATGCTCTGAGGCTGATCGTGGGGTCCCTGCGGATAATCAGCCGCATAGCGCGCGAGGATTTCAGACTTGCCGGCTTGTTCGGCGGCCTTGCGCAATTCTCCGGTCGAATGGCAGCCGCCCGCATCCACGCGCACCGGCTCTGACGCCGTGTCGCCAAGGGGGGCCCTGCCCTGATCGGAGACGTGTTCGCTCATTCCGTCAGACCTCGTCGTAAACGACTTCGAGGGATTTCTTGGCGACGAAGCTCGCGCCGCGCATGTCGGCCTGGCTCGCCGGCAGGAGCGTCACGTTCGCGCCCGTCGACTCCGGATCGAACAGGGCCAGGAGCCCGTCGCCGGTCAGCGGTTTTGGTCGTTGCGGCGGAGCCACTTCGACGCTGTGCGCGAGCGCCTCGAACAGCGAGCCCCAGCGGCCGTCCGGCCGGCCGACGATCTCGTAATTGGCGCTCTTGCGACGGATGTCGTCATCGGCGGGGATCGCGGCGAGCACCGGGATGCCAACCGCATCCGCAAAGGCCTGCGCTTCGCCCGTGCCGTCGTCCTTGTTGATGACTAGGCCGGCCACGCCGACATTGCCGCCGAGCTTGCGGAAGTATTCCACCGCAGAGCAGACATTGTTGGCGACGTACAAAGATTGCAGGTCGTTCGACCCGACGACGATCACCTTCTGGCACATGTCGCGCGCGATCGGCAGGCCGAAGCCGCCGCACACCACGTCGCCCAGGAAGTCGAGCAGGACGTAGTCGAAATCCCAATCATGGAAGCCGAGTTTTTCGAGCAGTTCGAAGCCGTGGATAATGCCGCGACCGCCGCAGCCGCGACCGACTTCCGGACCGCCGAGCTCCATCGCGAACACGCCGTCGCGCTTGAAACAGACGTCCTCGATGCGCACCTCTTCCCCGGCGAGCTTTTTCTTCGAGGAGGTCTCGATGATCGTCGGGCAGGCCTTGCCGCCGAACAGGAGCGATGTCGTATCCGACTTCGGATCGCAGCCGATCAGCAGAACGCGTTTGCCCTGCTGGGCCATCATGTAGCTGAGATTGGAGAGCGTGAAGCTCTTGCCGATCCCGCCCTTGCCGTAGATCGCGATGATCTGGGTCTTTTTCGTCGCTTCGCCGACCGGAACGGGATCCGGCTCGACATCGGCTTCGGCGCGCAAGTGCTTCTGCGCGATCAAGGTGACGCTCATGCGCAGCCTCTCCAATCCAGAACCATTTTGAGGCATTCGGCGTCGCCGAATGCGGTGCGGTAAGCTGCCTGCGCATCGCCCGCATCGGTGCGGTGCGTGAGCAAGGCGTCGAGCGAAAACAGACCGGCGTTCATGAGCGCCTTGACGCGGACCAGATCGTCCGGCTGCCACTCCGCGGCGACGCGCAGTCGCGCTTCGCGCATGAAGGCCGGTGCGAATGCGAAGGCCAACGGCGCTTCGTAGAAACCGGCCAACACGATCTCGCCGCCCTTGGCGAGCCGTTGCACGAGCGTATCGAGCAAAGCGGAATCGCCGCTGGCGTCGTAGATCGAGGCGTAATTGCGCCGATCGTCCGTTTTCGGATCAATGACTGGATAAGGCTGCGTCGACCCGATGCGCAGGGGATTGGTTTCCCAAACGACCGGCGCCGGCGCGCCGGCTGCGATCGTAAGGCGCGCAAGGAGGCGCCCGAGCATGCCGTGGCCGATGATCAGGTCTGGCGGGGAGCCGCCGGAAATTGCGTGCTGGGCAGTGGCGGCGAGCGCCAGCAGGACGCCGCGTTCGGCCAGCCGCTCAGGCATTTCGATCGCGCGGGCGCTCGGAATCACCACGCGACGCGCCGCGCCGCCGAACAGGCCGCGCGCGTCCTTGTAGCAGGTCGCTCCGGGGACGAAGACGCGCTCGCCGAGCCGATGCTGCGCCGCCTCGCCCACCTGAACGACGCGACCAACGGATTCGTACCCGGGCACCAGCGGGTAGCCCATTCCGGGAAAGGCCGGCATGCGGCCTGTCCAGAACAGCTTTTCGGTGCCCGTGCTGATCCCGCTCCACTCGATCTCGACGACGACGTCGTCGGCGGCGGCCGGCTGCAACTCGAGCCGACGCAGCGCAATCTGCTCAGGTTTTTCGAGGACGACGGCAATGGTGTCCATGGTCGCCTGCTCCCTCATCCGAAAGCCCGGAAGCTTTCCCAAATCATGGCCGCATCGCAGCGTGCGAAACGGTCCTGCGGCACGAGTTGTAAGTTTATTTTGACACTCAACAATGTCAACGCAAATTGATCGCGTCTCGGCGCGGGGGCGCTAGGCGCGCGCTTCGATCAGCTCGATCAGGAGAGGGGTTGGTGGGACGATCCGGCGGACCTGGCGAAGCCCGGCCGCGCGCAGCATGTCGCAAACCTCATGCGGGGCGCGCGCGCGTCCGGTGCCCATGCTGCGGAGGTAGATGTTGAAAAACGCGTCGCTCACGGCCGATCGGCCGCCCATCTGCTCGGCCACCAGAAGTCGACCGCCCGGCGGCAGCGCGGCGTGCGCCTTGCGCAATAGCGCCAGCGCTTCATCGTCGTCGTGGTCGTGAAGAACCCTAACAAGGGTAATGAGGTCGGCGCCGTGCGGCAGAGCGTCCCGGTGAAAATCCCCAGCGCAAACAGTCGCACGGTCCGCAAGGCCCGCGTCTCGAAAGGCCTTTTCGGCGCGCGCGGCGACGGCGGGAACATCGAACAGCACGAGGCGGCTGGTTGTCGCCTTTTGAGCAGCGGCGATCAGAAACGCGCCCTCGCCGCCGCCAACGTCCATGATCGCCTGCGCCCGCTCGATTGGATAGGCCGCCAGGATTTGCGCCGCAGCCATGGGTTGCGTCCGCGCCATCAGCGTCGAATAGGCGGCTGCGTCGTCTGCTCCCACCTCGCGCGGCGCTTGAGCGCCGGCATACGGCCAGAATGCCGCAAGCCGGCCAGGCTGAGCGCCCCTAAAGAAGGCAACGGGATCGTTCAAGTCGGCGTAAAGCAGCCCATGGTGGGCGATGACGTCGCGCAGGCCGGGAGTCGCCAACAAGGCTGCTCCCTGAGGCCCCAGGGCAATGCGATCGCGGTCGAGGCGCTCCAATAGCCCAAGCGCCGCGGCTGCCTTGAAGAGCGTTTCCGCGCCTTGCGGCGGCAGTTCGACGAGCGCCCCCAGCGCCGAAGCGTCCATCGGGCCTGACGCCAACACCTCGAGGATTTTGAGTTCGACGCAAGCGGCCGCAACCTTCGCGTAGACAAACCCAACCACGACGTCGAACAGCGCCTCGGCGCGTTGAGCCACGACGCCGCGGGTCAGAGGAAAACGCGCGGCCCAGGCCTGAAATCGCGGATCCATCAACAGGCGATTGCGCAGGCCGACCCAGCGCTCGCGCCACGAAGGGGCGGGGCTGTGGGGCCTTGTCAAGGACGCGGGGCTCGCTGCGAAAGCCACCCTGCCCGCGCCTAAGCGGCGCTGCGGGCGAGGCTTTTGGGCGTCAACCGCGAGGCTTGCATGCGAACCAGGTCACGCAGGTCCTGCGCCCCGGGGCAGTCCGGCACGGCGTTCACGGCGGCCTGAACTTGGGCTTGCAGGCGCGCCAGCGCGCCTTGGACGCCGAACTCGGCGACCGCACTGGGTCGCCCATGCGCGCGATCCTGGCCTGTCGGCTTTTGCGCCTCGTCGCCAGAAGAGACCGCGTCGAGCAGGTCATCGGCGGTCTGATAGGCGGCGCCGAGGTTGGCCCCGAGCGCGCGCCAGGGGGTCGGGTCGGCCCCGGCTGCAGCTGCGCCCGCCATCGTGGCCGCCACGAACAAGGCGCCGGTCTTGGCGTCGTGATAGCGGTCGAGGTCGATCGTGGCCTCGCTTTCCCAGGCTTGGCCGGCCACCAATCCGCCCGGCGCGCCGACGCCGCGGGCGATGATTTTGAGAACGCGGGGCAATCGCTCGACGGCGCCAGAGACCACGGCCGCGCGGGCCAGCGCCTCGAAGGCCATAACGATCATGCCGTCCCCGGCGAGCAGAGCGATCGGTTCGCCAAACGCGACATGCACAGTCGGCTTGGCGCGGCGCAGATTGGCGTTGTCGAAGCACGGCAGGTCGTCGTGAACGAGCGAGGCGCAGTGCAGAAGCTCCACCGCGGCCGCGGCGGCGTCGGTCATGGCCGGGCGATCGTCCCCACACGCCGCCGCCACCGCAAGGGTGAGACGTGGCCGCACGCGCGCGCCGCCCGGAAAAACGGCGTAGCGCAGCGCCTTGGCGAGTTCCGGCGGGCAGCCGGGCCGCCCCGCGCCGGAGACGAGGGCCTCGAGGGCCTGTTCAATTCGCGACGTGTTGGTCACCGGCAGCCCTCGCAGAATTGGACAGTTTGATGTGTCGACATTGTTGGACACTCGACGGCATAGTGTCAATCGCAGCCGGCGGAGAAACACGTGCCAAAGGATCGGGTCGTCGTGGTCGGAGCCGGGATCGGCGGATTGAGCGCCGCGCTCGATCTGGCCGCGCAGGGCTTCGAGGTCGACGTCGTCGAGCGTGCGGCCGGTCCGGGCGGCAAGATGAGACGCGTGGCGGTCGATGGCGCGGCGATCGACGCGGGGCCGACGGTCATGACGATGCGCTGGGCGTTCGACGCCCTGTTCACCCGCGCCGGGCTCGACCTCGACGCCTTCGTACAGCTGACGCCCCTTAGCATCCTGGCGCGTCACTTCTGGCCTGACGGCACCCAGTTGGACCTGTTCGCCGATCTCGACTCCAGCGCCGAGGCCATCGGCATTTTCGCGGGGGCGCGAGACAAGGCGGGCTTCATCCGGTTTCACGCCGACGCGCAGCGGATGTTCAAGACGCTGCACACGACGTTCCTGGCTGCGCCGCGCCCCAGCATGACCGAACTCGCCGCCCGCGTCGGGTTTGGCCGCATTCTCGACCTCGCCGCGCTCTCCCCGTTCGAGACCATGTGGGCGCGGCTCGGGACTTACTTCAAAGATCCGCGTCTCCGACAATTGTTCGGCCGCTACGCCACCTATTGCGGCTCTTCGCCGTTTGCGGCGCCCGCGACCTTGATGCTCATCGCGCATGTCGAACAGGACGGCGTCTGGAGCGTCGACGGCGGCATGCACAACCTCGCCCGGGCCCTCGAGCGCGCGGCGATCGCCAAGGGCGCGCGCTTTCACTATCAGGCTCATGTCGACGAGATCGTGATCGACCGTCATCGCGCAGCCGGCGTGACGACCATTGACGGGCGACGCTTCGCCGCCGACGCAATCGTCTTCAACGGCGACCGCAATGCGCTGCGCGGGGGCCTGCTTGGCGCAGCCGCAGCCGACGCATCGCCGGGCCCTGCTGTGGCGACGTCGCTTTCGGCTTTGACCTGGTTGATCCGCGCACAGATCGACGATGCGCCGCTCACCCGACACAATGTCTATTTCTCGTCGGACTATCCGCGCGAATTCGCGGACATCGCCGCCGGCCGCCTTCCGAACGACCCGACGATCTACGTCTGTGCGCAGGATCGCGACGATGCGCCGCATCAGCCCGACGCCGACCGATTGCTTGTGCTCGTCAACGCGCCCGCTATCGGCGCGGCCGGACCATTGAATTCAGCGGAGATCGACCAGTGCGCGACCCGGACATTCCAGCGCCTGAACCGCAGCGGCCTGCGGCTGCGAAATCCGACGCTCGAACTGGCGACGCCGGAGACCTTCGAAGCGCTCTTCCCGGGGTCGAAGGGGGCCCTGTACGGGATGGCGTCGCATGGCTGGGACGCGCCGTTCAGGCGACCGGGGGCGCGGACGCGCGTACCGGGGCTTTATCTCGCCGGGGGGAGCGTACACCCGGGAGCGGGCGTGCCGATGGCGTCGCTGTCCGGCCAATTGGCGGCGCAGACCATGATGGCGGACCGCGCTTCGACGCGCGCGTCCAGCCGGGCGGCTATGCCTGGTGGTACGTCGACGCGATCAGCGCGTGCGGCGCCCACGGGCTGACCATCATCGGCTTCGTCGGCAGCGTGTTTTCGCCCTATTACAAGGCCGCAGGCAGCGCCGACCCCGAGGATTATTGCGCGATCAACGTGGCGCTTTACGGCGCGACGAAACGATGGGCGATGACCGAACGCAACAGCGCGTCGCTGGAACGCTCACAGGAGGTGCTGCGCGTCGGTCGTAGCGCGATGGCGTGGCGCGACGGCGCCCTCCTGATCGAGATCGACGAGCGCTGCGCGCCGGCGCCAATTCCGATCCGAGGAAGGGTCGAATTGCGTCCGCTGACGCTGACGTCAGGCGCATTCGCTTTGGACGGCGCGGGCCGCCATCTGTGGCGGCCGATCGCACCGCTGGCTGAGGTGACAGCCGATTTCGATGCGCCGGGTTTGCGATGGCGCGGCCACGGCTATTTCGACCACAATATCGGCGATGAAGCGCTCGACGCCGGGTTTCGCTCCTGGACGTGGTCGCGCGGCCAGTCGGGCTCGTCGGCCCTGATTCAGTTCGACGTCGAGCGCCGCACGGGAGAGCATGACCGGCTCGGCCTGCAGATCGAACCCTCAGGCGCGATCACGCACGTCAACCCGGGCGCCCCCGTAAAGCTCGAGACTTCATTCTGGAGAATTGCCCGGACCGCACGCAGCCAGGGCGCCGCCCGCGTCGTGGAAACGTGGGAAGACACGCCCTTTTATGCGCGCTCCAAAATTCGCACCGCATTCGAGGGGCGCGAATTCGACGCCGTTCACGAGTCGCTTGACCTCGACCGCTTCAGTTCGCGCTGGGTGCAGTCCCTGCTCGGGTTCCGCATGCCGCGCAGGACTGGGCCGCTGCGCGGCTGACGGACCGCCGCTAGGCCTCGAGCACCCGGTAAGTCGTGCGTGTGTTCAACCAGAAGCCATACGCCGCCAGCGCGCCGACATAGGCGGCCAAGTCGAACAGCGACAGCGAATGGTGCACGCGCGTGACGAAGAACGCCACGACCGTGAGCGCGCCCGCTGCGAAAAGGAACAGCGTCACGAGCGCAGGTGCGACGTCCGCGAGGATCGACAGCGACTGATGCAGTTCCTTCGGCTCGACGCCCGCATCCGCCATGCGGCGCAACTTAAGCTCCGCACGCTGACGATGGCGAATGGCCGAGCGCACGAACCAGAGCGCGACGGCCAGAAACGCGATACCTACCCAATACGCCATGAATTCCTCCGTACCGGCCTCAAATGCGCGACGTTGTGCGCTCGCGCTCGCCCATGCGTGCAAACAAGTCCCACACCCAGCCCCAGTTTACATCCACCCACTGCCAGGGCGTCGTAATCGACTGCGCATGCGACGGTCGGTACGCGCGGGACGGACCGCCAAGCGCTTCG
Organism: Caulobacterales bacterium; assembly: GCA_049317545.1. Lineage (GTDB taxonomy): Bacteria > Pseudomonadota > Alphaproteobacteria > Caulobacterales > Aquidulcibacteraceae > REEB506. The sequence continues at coordinate 55,434 of JBMOIB010000005.1, forward strand.
GCGAGAAATCGCGTTTGCGGAAGCGGAGGATCCATGGCGTGCGCCGCCGGGCCAGGACTCACGGCCTGCGCGAGTGCGACCGCACACAAGAACAACTTCCGCCGCCCATTGACGCGGGCGCGACGCTGGAACGCGCCCATGCCGAGTTGACGAACCTCTTCGCCAATCTCGGCGTAGATGCGCCGCGCGGCCGCAATGGCCGGCCGGTAGGCGAGCGCGAGACCCGCAATGCCGGCATCGGCGCGGCGATAGAGCGCATCGGCATGGCGCAGCAGCCTCTCGGTCACTGCCGTCAACGCGGGCGATGGCGCGGGATCGGCGAGGAAGGCGTCGGGATCGAGCCCCGCTTCGCGCATCCACGCGCGCGGCAGGTAGAGGCGTCCGGCGCGCGCATCTTCGCCGACGTCGCGAGCAATGTTCGTGAACTGCATGGCGACGCCGAGGTCGCAGGCGCGCGCCGCAAGCGGCAAAGACCGCGCGTCCATCAGAGCCGCCATCATGGCGCCCACCGAGCCCGCCACGCGCGCGGCGTAATCGTTCAAGTCGTCGATGGTCTCGTAGCGCCGCGCGCTTACGTCCCAAGACAAGCCTTCGATCAGGGCGAGCAAAAGCGATTTCGGCACGTTGAATTCGGCGACCGCGTCAGCCAAGGCGCGATCAACGGGCGAGTCCGCCGGCGCGCCCGCGTAGGCGAGATCCAAACGCGCAGTCAAACGCGCGATAGCCGCGCCGCTGCCGGCCTGCAGATCGATCATGTCGTCCGAGACGCGGCAAAAGGCGTAGAGCGCAAACGCGCCGGTCCGCACGCGCGCCGGCAAGAGCCTGGAAGCGGCATGAAACGAGTGCGACCCTTCGCGGATCAACGCGCGGCAGGCGGCCAGGTCGGCTGGAGAGGCGAAGCGGTCAGGTCGCATGCGGCACCAATTGATCGAGAAGTTGCGCGCTCGTCAGAACCCCGGGAACGCCCGCGCCGGGATGGGTTCCAGCGCCGACCATGTAGAGGTTGCGGAGCTCCTCTGACCGATTGTGCGGCCGGAACCAGGCGCTTTGCCAGAGCAAAGGCTCGAGGCTGAACCCAGCGCCCTTCGTCGAATTGAGTTCGTCGCGGAAGTGCAGTGGGTTCATGATTTTCGAGGTCACGACATGCTTGCCGAGATCGGGCAGCACGGTCGCTTCGAGCCGCGCCTGGACGGCCGCGCGGCGCCGTTCGGATTCGATCGTCCAGTCGGTGCCGCTGTCGAGGTTCGGCACCGGGCAGAGCGCGTAAAAGGCGTCGCCGCCGGGCGGGGCGAGATTGGGATCGGTCGCCGTCGGGCGATGAAGATAGAGGCTGAAATCCGGCGCAAGCTTCTTGCGTCGGAAAATGTCCTTCAACAGCTCGCCATAGCGCGGACCGAGCAAAATCGAATGATGCGGAAGGGAATCGTAACGGCGATCGGTTCCGAAGTACCAGACGAACAATCCCATCGAATAGTCCGACGTCTTCGTTTTTGAAGCGGTCCACCGGCGGCGACGGCCGGGGATCAGATTGTCGTAGGCCCAGGTCGCATCGGCGTTGCAGACGATCTGGCTCGCCTGCATCGTCTCGCCGTTCGCAAGGCGTACGCCGACGGCTGCTCCGTCCTTGCTCAGGATTTCCCGCACCTCGGCGTTGAGGCGAACCGTTCCGCCCTGCCCCTCGATCAGGCGCACCAGCCCATCGACGATCGCCGCAGTTCCGCCAATGGCGGAATGCACGCCATAGGTGCGCTCGAGGTGCGCAATGAGGCAGTAGATCGAGGTTACGGAGTACGGATTCCCGCCGATCAACAGCGGATGAAAGCTGAATACTGTGCGGATCCGCGGATCCTTGAAGTAGCGCGAGACGAACGCATACACGGACTGGTGCCCGCTCAGGCTGAGGACATCCGGGATGTGCTTCAGAAAGGTCGCAAACGAGGCGAAATGCACCGTCCCCATCCGCATGAAGCCGATGTCGTACGCGCGGCGACTCGCCTCCAGATAGCGGTCGTAGCCGGCGACATCGCCCGGGGCGAAGCGGGCGATTTCCGCGCGCATCGCGTCGGCGTCAGACGAACACGCGAACACCTGCCCGTCATCGAACCGGATATTGTAGAACGGCTCCATCGGGCGCAGGTCGATGTCGTCGGCCATGCGTTTACCGCAAAGCGCCCAAAGCTCTTCAAGCAGAAACGGCGCGGTGATGATCGTCGGCCCGGCGTCAAAGGTGTAGCCGTCCTGGCGAAAGACGCGCGCCCGCCCGCCTGGCTGGTCGAGCTTTTCCAGTACGGTGACCGCATAGCCCTTGGCGCCGAGACGGACCGCGGCGGCGAGCCCGCCAAAGCCCGATCCTATGACGATCGCACGCTTTTTCGCGCGTCGCCCATCGCTTTCAGGCCTAGCCGTAAGGCCAGCCTCGCGGACATCAAGTGTCAACATTGCACGACACTTAATACCGTCCAAAGATGGGTGACAAGGCCAAAACCGGCCGATAGTGTCAAGACTGACGGGCGTCGTTTCGGCAGCGCCTCTGGATGAATTCGTTGTCGCAGCCGATCGCCCCCTCCGTGAATCGCCCGGCCCTCATGGCGGCGTTGATCGCATCCGGAGCGACCCCGGTGCTCGTGTGCGCCGCCGCCGCGGTCCTGGCGCCGCCAGACCTCGCCGCCGCAGCCGCCTCAGCCTGCCTGAAGTATTCGGCCGTGGTGATCGGCTTCCTCGGCGGCATTCGATGGGGCGCGGAGCTGATGCGCAACCCAAGCGCCCCCAATCCGGGACGCCTCGTCGCTGCAGCCTCGACCACGGTCCTCGCATGGGCAGGCTTGATCCTCGAGCGTCAGACCCAGCTCGCCTTCGCGCTGCTGTTGGCCGGCGCCGGCGTTCTGCTGGTTTGGGATCTGCGCGCCGCAGCGATCGGGCTGCTTCCCGCTTGGACGGCGCGCCTACGCATCATGGCGACGATCACGGCGGCGGCGGGCATTGCGGCGGTGATCGCGTTCGGTCCGGGCGCGGACGGTTTCTACTAGCACAGGACAAGCGAGGCGTTCATGTGGCCCTTCACGCTCTTTGTCTTCGCCCACATCTGCACCGGCGCAATTGGCCTTCTGATGTTCTGGGCGCCGATGTTGTCGCGAAAGGGGGGCGCCACCCACAGGCTTTGGGGGCGACGTTTCGCTTACTCCATGCTGATCACCGGCGCGCTGGCGGTCGCCATGGGCACGTGCACGCTGATCGATCCGCTCGGAACGCACCCCCATCAGACCGATCCCGTCTTCGTTCGCGGCATTTTCGGCTGGATGATGATCTATCTTGCGCTGCTGACGATCAGCCTCGCCTGGCATGGGGTGATGGTCGTTCGCAATGCCCGCACGCCGAAGGCCAATCGCCAGATCTTCGATGTCGCGCTGCAGGCGATCGTCATCATCGCGGCGCTGAATTGCGCAATCCGGGGCTACCTGATCGGGCAACCGTTGATGATGCTCATCGCAACCATCGGCGTGGCTTCGGGCGCCACCAATTTGTGGTTCAGCTTCACAGAAAACCACAAGCCGCTTGAGCATGTCCGCGAGCACGTCAAAGCCAGCGTCGGCGCCGGCATCTCCGTTTATACGGCCTTTCTTGCGTTCGGCGCCGTCCGCCTGATTCCCGAGCACGTGTTCAACCCGGCGCTATGGTCGGCGCCGACGATCATCGGCATCAGCATCATCCTCTACTTTCAGCGGCGGTTCAGCGCTTCGCGCCCTATCAGATCCTGAGCGCGTCGAGAATAATTTCGGCGGCGCGGTCGGGCCGCTCTTCGTGCGCCAGATGGCCTACACCGGGCAATGCGACGAGCTTCGCGCAGGGAAGAAGCCCGGCGCTGTCGCGCGCCACTTGCGGGGCCACCGCCTGGTCATTTTCCCCGTAGACCAAGGTTGTCGGCGTCGTCAGCCGCGGCAGATCGGCCTGCAACGGGGCGAGATCCCATTGCGCCATCATGCCGAGCGTGGCGGCCACATGCCCCGGTGAGCGGAAGAGACGCCGGTACAGGTCGAGCCCCGTCGCGTCGATGCGCGAGCCGGTCTGCACGATCAAACGCTCAACCGCCGCAGGATCGCGCGCGCCGGCGGCGAAAAAATGCGGGGCAACCGGATTCATGAAGAGGAGCTTGGCCAGTGACGGAAAGATGAGACCCGTGGCGCCGGGAAACGGCTTCAGCGCGCCATTCAGGCTCACCAGCGCCCGCACCTGCACCAGACTGTCGATCACCATGCGCAAGGCGATCGCGGCCCCAGCCGAATGTCCGACAATCACCTGCGGCTCGACGCCAAGCGCCTCCACAAGCATCGCGACCCCCTGCGCCATCGCCGGCAGCGTGAGCCCGCGCGACGGTGGGGTCTCGGTGAACCCGTGACCGGGCAAATCGAGCGCAATGATCATCGCGTGTTCGGCGAGCGCGGGGGCGACGTCACGCCAGGAGTGCGTCGAGGCGCCGGTTCCATGCAGCAGCAGAACGGCAGGTCCCGCGCCCGTCACCTGCACGTGCCAACGCAATCCGCCCGCCTCGACGAAGCGGCTTGCGGCGCGGTTCGGCCAATCGCCGCCGTCGCGCGCCCAGTCGAGCTTCACGCTCATGACGCGAGCGTTTTGACGACGTCGGCCATCGCCTTGGCTTGCGGAAACGGCAGCGGCACGTAGCGTGCGCCCATCGCCTCGCTTAGCGCGCGCGCCTCCGGTTGCGGGCGCGGGGAGGAATCGATGAAGGCGACCCCGATCGCATGGGCCTTGAAGCCGCGTGCGGATTCGAGCGCCTGCGCCTGGGCCTCTTCGCGGGCGCCGATTCCTGCGCGGGTGACGTTGGCGCGACCGTCCGTGAGCAGAACGACGCTCGGCGTGCGCCCCTGCGCCCGCTCCGACAAAGCCAGGCGCAAGGCCGCATCGAGCGCCGAAGCGAGCGGCGTGCCGCCGCCGCCCGGCAGGTCTGCGAGCGCCCGCTTGGCGCGAGTCAGCGACCGCGTCGGCGGCAAAATGGTCTCCGCGCCCGTCTTGCGGAAAGCGATCAACGCCGCCCGCGTGCGCCGCACATAGGCCTGCGCCAAAAGCAGCTCCACCGCGCCCTTGCACTCGGCGAGCCGGTTCAGCGCCGCCGAGCCCGACGCGTCGACGACGAAGATCGTGGTGGCCTCGGACTTTTCGATCCGGCGCTGGAGACGAAAATCCTCCGCGCGCACGAGTACTGCGGCGCGCGCCTGCGGCTGCTCACGGCGGCGCAGCGCCTGCCAGCTCGCGGCGGCGCGCAGAGTGGCGGGAATATCGAGCCGCAGCCCACGCCCGAGCTTGCCCGGCCTGACACCCGCAGGCCGCCCGCGCGCGCCGCCCTTCTTGTCAGACCCGGCGCGGCCGCGGCTCTGCTGGCGGGCGATATTGGCGGCGATCTGCGCCAGCAGGTCTTCCGGCGCCGCCGCCTGCACGGCGTCGAGAACGCGATCCGCCAGGGTTTGCGGCGTGTCCTCGGCCTGTGACGACTCCGGCGGGCGTTCGTCCGGGTTCGGCTGATCGGGCGCGTCCATCTCCGGAAGGATCAGCGCGCGCGGCGCCAACACGAGACGCGCCGCGAGGATCAGATCCTCCTCATCAATAGCTTCGACGCCGCGCAGCGCCGCCGCCGCGCGGGCCGCGCGCAGAGCCAGGATCGGCGCGCGCAGCGAAACGATGCCGAACGCCGCTGCAGCCGTGACGAGAGCCTCGATGGCCGCCTCGCCTGGCGGGGCAACGCCGCTCAGTCCGGCGCGCGCTGCTGTGACGACGGCGAGGAGATCTGGATCGATCGGCCCACGCCCCGCCGTACGCAAACCATCCAGATCGAGATGGAAAGCCAACCGTTCGCTCAGGATGGCGCCGGCGCGCTCGTCGGGTTCGGCGCCTTCGTCGAGCGCGACGATCGCAAAGGACGTCGCGGCTGAGAACGTCAGGCCTTCGCGCACGCTCTCCAGCCGCCCGCGATCGAGCACGGCCGCAATCCGCGCCGCAGCGCCAGCCTCCATCCGCTCGGCCATGGCCGCGACGAGGACTCCGCCGTTGGCCTCCGCCAGCACGCCGGCGCGCGCCACGGCGCGCCCAGCCTTCAAGGTCGCCACGAGATCGAGCCCACCGAGCAGGCGGTCGTCATCGATTGAAAGGGGCAGCCGTCGCAACGGCCGTTCGAGCATGACGCGCAGATCGTCGAGCCATAGGTCCCGCGCCGGGCCGGGGCGTGCGCGCAGCACCGCGCCGCCGAGCCCTGCCGGATCGATCGCCAGCAGCGCCGCTGCGGCGATTGCGTCCGCCCAGCGCGCGTCGGCGGCGCTCATGCGATCGCCAACTCGTCGAGCGCGCGTTCGATGCGCACGGTGGAGCCGACGTCGTCGAGGGGATTGCGGCGCAGGCGGTGGCGCAAAGCCATGGGCGCCACCGCGCGCAGGTGGGCCGTCGTCGCCTGGCTTGCACCCTCGAGCGCGGCGAAGGCGCGGGCGGCGCGCAACAGGGTGAGCTCGCCGCGCAGACCGTCGGCGCCGAGCGCAATGCACAAGCGGGCGCCGGCCTCAAGTACGGCGTCCGGCGTCGCCAAATCTCGAATGCGTAAGCGCGCGGCGCTGACGCGATCGCGCGTGGCCAGATCGGCGGCGCGCCAAGCCGCAGCGAACCCCTCTGCGTCGCGGTCGAAGGCGTCGCGCCGTTTCACCACCTCGATGCGCTGGGCGAGATCGCGGGGCGTGACGACCTCAACGCTGAGGCCGAAGCGGTCGAGCAATTGCGGGCGAAGTTCGCCCTCTTCCGGATTGCCGCTGCCGACAAGGACAAAGCGCGCCGGGTGGCGCACGCTCAGGCCCTCGCGCTCCACGACGTTCTCGCCTGAGGCGGCGACGTCGAGCAGAAGGTCGACGATGTGGTCCTCCAGGAGGTTCACTTCATCGATGTACAGGAAGCCGCGATTGGCGCGCGCCAGCAGGCCCGGCTCGAACGCCTTCTCGCCGCGGGTCAGCGCCCGTTCCAGATCGAGCGCGCCGACGACCCTATCCTCTGTGGCCCCAAGCGGCAGATCGACGACCGGTGCGGGGATTTCAGCCGACGTCGGTTTGCGCCCTTCGCGGAGCGCGCAGCCCTCGACGCAGGCCGCCGGCGCGCGCGGGTCGCAATGGTAGGCGCAGCCCGCGACCACTTCGAGCGGCGGCAGGAGCGCCGCAAGTCCCCGAACGGCCGTCGATTTCCCGGTCCCGCGGTCGCCGAACACCATGACGCCGCCGATTGCTGGGTCGACCGCGGCGATGAGCAGCGCGGTCTTCATGTCGTCCTGGCCGACGATGGCGGAAAACGGAAACGTGGGGCGCATGCAATCCTCTAGAGCGGCGACGCGGGTTCAAATGACCATGCCTCGGCCGTCGCGTCCAATGGCGCATTTGGCCGCCGCCGGCATCTTCCGCCCTTGACGCGGGGGCTGCGCATGTCACGTGCTATCACTTTACAACCGGGACGGGTCCGATGTCCGAGAGCCTCAGTGCGACGGCCGCGCCGCGCCCAGGCGCCGCCTGGCGCTTCCATCCGCAGCGGGATCGCCTGCTCGCCGAAGCGCATGCGCGACCGGCCACGCCTCTGCCGGCGCCGGCGTGGGCCACCCGCATCGCGGCGCTGTCGGGAGAGACGAGCGTCGACGACGACCGCGCCCATATGGCCGCCTTGTGCCGCATGATCGGCGCGGCCGAACCGGGCCCGACCGCGCGCTGGTGCGTGCTTGACGCCAACGCCTGGCGGCTGCGCTGGGAGCGGCACACCGAATTCTCGACCTGGACGTTCTTTCGGCCCGCGCTCGACGACAGCGCCGCCATGTTCCAGGCCACTGCGCTCGACCTGGCGCCGCAGAGCTGGATCGCCGGCCTGCCCGGGGACGTTCTCGTCGCCTGCCACGTCGCGTTGGTGCACGAGGCGCCGCCGGAAGCCCTGCTGTCGTCAGAGAGCCATGTCGGGGCCGTCGTCGCCGACGGCGCGGCCCGCCTGCTGACCGATTTCCGCGCCGGGCCGGACGGCTTCACGCGGGTGATCCTGGTTTCGCCCCACGGCGACGCGGCGCTCAACGGCCGCATCGTGCAGCAGATCTTCGAGATCGAAACCTATCGGCTGATGGCGCTGTTCGCCTTCCCGATGGCGCAAGAGACCGCCGCCAAGCTCGCCGGCATCGAGGCCGAGGCCGCCCGTTCGGCGCTGCGGGTCATCGAAGAAGGCGGCGCGGCGGAAGACCGCAAGCTCCTCACCCACCTCGCCGCGCTCGCCGGCGAAACCGAGGCGATCGCCGCCCGCACAAGTTTCCGCTTCGCCGCCGCGCGCGCCTACCATGGCCTCGTGCGCGAACGGATCGCTCAATTGCGCGAAGTCCGGCTCGACGACCGCCCGACGATTGCGGAATTCATGGAGCGTCGCCTCGCGCCGGCCATGCGCACCTGCGAGGCCGTCGAACAGCGCCAGGTGGCGGTGAGCGAGCGCATCGCACGCACCGCCCAGATGCTCAATACCAGGGTCGACATCGCCGCCGAGGAGACCAACGCCGAGCTGCTGGCCTCGATGGACCGGCGGGCGCTCCTGCAACTGCGCCTGCAGGAGACGGTGGAGGGCCTGTCGGTCGCCGCGATCTCCTATTATGCGCTCGGGCTCCTCGGCTATGTCCTCAAGGCGGTCGCGCACGTCGCGCCCGGGATCGATCCGAATTTCGGGACGGGGCTGGCGGCGCCGGTCGTGATCGGCCTCGTCTGGTACGGCCTGCGTCTGCTGCGCCAGCGCGCGACCGACGAGACAAACTCCATGCACCGCCCCCCGGCGCCTTAGCCTCAGGCGCCCTGCGACGGGACGCCGCCTGAATTTCGCCTTGTCGATCACTACACTTCTGCTCAGGCGCCGCTATTTTATGCGCCGCCGTGGCCGCCTTGAGCCAGCGACGCCGACGGCTTCGAATAGAGGAAACAAAATGCGTCAGCTGTTCATCGCCCTCGCCCTGGCGCTTACGCCTGCGGCGGCGTTCGCCCAGGCCAAGCCGGCCGCGCCGGCCGCGGCGGCCAAGCCCGCCATCGACGGCGCCAAGGTCTTCGCCCAGTGCCGCGCCTGCCACACGATCGAAAAGGGCGGCAAAAACCTCGTCGGTCCGAACCTGCACGGCGTCATCGGCCGCAAAGCGGGCGCGCTCGCCGGCTTCAATTATTCGCCGGCCATGAAGGCCTACGCCCAAGTTTGGAACGACAAGACCCTCGACGCCTACCTCGCTGCGCCGCAGCAGGTGGTGAAGGGCACGCGCATGACGTTCGTCGGCGTCAAGAACCCCGACCAGCGCAAAGCCGTGATCGAGTACATCAAAAAGGCCAAATAAGCCCGCGCAACGCGGAAGCTGAAACGCCCGGACGCATCGTCCGGGCGTTTTCGTTTGCGGCTCAGATCGCCCGCTCGACGCCTTCGATCGAGAGCGACTTGTCGCGCAGCGTATCGAGCGCATGCAGCTGGGCGGTAATCATGGCCTCGCCCAACTCGCGCACCGCTTCGGCCGCCCGATGGAACACCGTCTCCCGTTCGTCGCCCGGACCGGTTGGCGCGCCGGCGGCGGCGTTCATGGCCTGCTCGGCGATCTCGAACGCGAGGTCCTGCTGGCGGCGCAGAATGGTTCGCAAGGAATCGCTCAGCGTGCGGTTAGCCTCGATCATCGCCTTTGCATTGTGGTGCGCGCGCACGAGCGCCCGCGACATCTCCACATAGGGCAACAGCATCATCGATGGATCGAACATCGGCGGCGCCGGGGCATCAGCATGCGCACCGGACTCGCCATTGAGCTTGCGAGTATCGATCGGAATGGCTTTTGCGGCTGCAGTCGGTTTCACCATGACGGCCTCCCAGGCCGGCGCCTGAGGCGCACGGCGTCGCTGGCGCGCGCCACGCCACCTCGATAGAGCAGCCTAGCGCGGACGATTTGTATTTGGCGTAAGCGCATTTAGCGTCGGCATGTCGGCTTCAACGGCTTCCGACGTGCCGATGTGTATTTAGTCGATCTTCGATCGGCGAACGAGTTTCGTTTTGCTCACATTCGTGCGTTTTTTCGCCTCAGGCGGGGCGGAGGCTCGCCAACGTTCGTCCAGGGCTGATGTCGTTGACCGAAACGCGCACATGCAGCAACGCGGGACGGCCGCACGAACGCGCCTGCGCCAGGGCTTCAGGAAAGTCTTCGGTGTGCTCGACGAGCGCCGCCCAGAACCCGAAGGCCTGTGCGAATTCAACGAAGTCCGGATTGACGAGGTCGGTGGCGACCGTGCGCTGCGGGTAGGACCGCTCCTGGTGCATCCGGATCGTGCCGTAGGAGCCGTTGTCGACGACGATCACGATGATCGCGGCGTCATGCTGCACTGCGGTCGCCAATTCCTGGCCAGTCATCAGGAAGCAGCCGTCACCGGCGACCGCCACTACCGTGCGTTCCGGTGCGATGATCTTCGCGGCGATTGCGGCCGGCACGCCGTAGCCCATCGCCCCGCTCGTCGGCGCCAATTGGCGCCCGCCCGCGCGGTGACGAAAGAAGCGGTGCAGCCAGGCGGCGTAATTGCCGGCGCCGTTGCAGACGATGGCGTCTGCGGGTAACGCCGCGCTCATGTGGGCGAAACACTGGGAAAGGTTGACCGCGCCGCTGACCTCGATGGGCGCTGACCAGGCTTCATAGGCGGCGCGCAACTGCGCGCGCCACGCGCCGCGGTCTGGCGACGAACCGGCGACGGCGTCGGCGATCTGCGCTGCGGCGAGGTTGGCGTCGGCGGGTATGGCGAGCGCGGCCGGCCAGACCTTGCCGAGTTCATCCGGATCGGGATGGATGTGGACCAGTTTGGCGGCCGTTTCGGCCGGATCGAAGAGCGTGTAGCCCTGCGTCGGGTTCTCACCGAGGCGAGCGCCGAGCGCCAAGATCAGATCGGCCTCGCGCACGGCGGCGATCAACGCCGGGTTCGGCCCCAGGCCAAGGTCGCCGACATAACGGGGATCGTCGTTGTCGAGCCCGTCCTTGCGGCGGAATGACAGTGCGACGGGAAGGTCAGCCTTCGCTGCGAGCCGCGCCAGATTGGCCCGCCCCTCAGCGCTCCATCCGCCGCCGGCGACGATGAGAGGGCGGCGCGCGTTCGAAAGGCGCGCGACCAGATCGTCCAGCGCGTGCGGGTCAGCTGCGCCGCGCTGCGCGGTTGAGCCCGTCGAAATCGCCGGCGCCTCGGCCTCTTCGGTGAGCATGTCTTCCGGCAGCGCGAGCGCGACGGGCCCTGGCCGTCCCTGCATGGCGACCCGAAAAGCGCGGCGGACGAATTCGCCGGTGCGCGCGGGATCGTCTATTTCGTCGGCCCATTTAGCGATCGGCCCGAAGAAGGCGCGGTAATCCACTTCCTGGAACGCTTCACGGGAGCGATCAGCGCGCGCGACCTGACCGATGAAGAGGATCATCGGCGTCGAATCCTGGCGCGCCGTATGGACGCCGACGCTGGCGTGCGTCGCGCCCGGCCCGCGCGTCACCATGCAGATGCCTGGCCGGCCGGTGAGCTTGCCATAGGCTTCGGCCATGTTGGCGGCGCCTGCTTCATTGCGGCAGGTGACGACGCGGATCCGGTCGCTGACGTCGAACAACGCATCCAGCACTGCGAGATAGCTCTCACCCGGCACGCAGAAGACGGTATCGGCGCCGAGCGCGACCAGCGCATCAACGAGGTGGCGGGCGCCGGTTTGCTTGGGCATGGCGGATCTCCGTGAGGGGCCCACGTCTAGCAAGGGTCCAGCGCGCCGCGCCAGAGCGACGTGATTGCACTCAACGTTCACCTTGCGAACGCGAACGTACGTATTCGACTATTGGATATTGTCCCGAATACGCATTCGGCATGGCGGTATCGCCATGCGAAGCCTAGGTTCGTTTGCGTGAACCGTGGTCGCCCATCCGATGCAATTCGCATCGCCGGCGCCATTCCTGGTCGGAGACGTCACATGCCCCGTCCGCTCGGTCGTCGAAATCCGGATTATGAAGAAAAGCGCGATCGCCTCGTGCGAGATTTGACCGATTACGTTCTCGCCACCGAACTTACGCGACAGAGCTTTCGGCAAATGGCGATCGCGGGTCACGTCGCCGAACCGACGCTGCGCCACTATTTCGGCGACCGCGACAGCGTCGCGCGAGAGATTTTGCATGAATTGGGCGAACGCGCCGGGCCGCTGATCGATGCGGTCGCTCAACCCGCCCCCAACGTCGACGAAGCCGTCGACGCCTATGTCGCGATGTCGCGCGCCGGCGTGCAGCACGGGGGCTTCGCGCGCGCGCATGCCTTCGGGCTGGTCGAGGGCGTCGCCGATTGCGAGGTCGGCCGCACCTACCTCACGGATTTGCTCGAACCCTCCCTTCAGGCGCTCGAATCGCGGCTTAAGCCGCACCTCGACCAGGGCGACGATCCGATCGAGGCGCGCGCCGTCGCGCTGATGCTGTTTGCGCCCATGCTGCTCGCCGTTTTGCACCAGCAATTGCTGGGCGGGGATGAAGCCGCGCCAATCGACCTCGACCGTCTGTTCGCCGCCCTCGCCAAGCGTACGCGCCGCGCCCTGGCCGCCGAGGCGTAACGCCCGGAAGGAGCGGCAGGCGGCGCTGAACCCGTTCGCCGCCGCCGCCCCAGCCCAGCCCCTAGACGTCAGCGACGTTCCGGCTCTGGCCTCGCCAGGCGATCCGGAGCGCCGTGCCATGCGTATCCTTGCCGTTCGGTCAGCATATCTTATTGCTGAATGATCGCGTAAATGTTTAGATGCGCGTCAGGCAAACAAAACGGCGGGTTTCCATGCGGCGAATCCTTGCGACAGCGGCGGCGGCGCTCGCCCTGACCGCCTGCGGCGGCGAAAAAGCGAAGACAAATAAGGTCGAAGAAAAGACGTTGGTCTCAATCGCCAAGGCGGAGGCAGCCCCCGGCGCGGCCGCCCTGCGGGCGTCGGGTCTGGTCGCCTATCAACGTGAACCGGCGCTGTCGTTCAAGGTTCCCGGCGTCATTGCACGCATCGCGGTGGATGAGGGCGATAGCGTTAAGGCCGGCGCGCGCCTCGCCTGGCTGCGTCCCACGGAGGTCGCCGCCGGGGTCGCCGAGGCCGGCGCCTCCTACGAAGTGGCGCGCCGCAACCTCGAACGGGCGCAGACCCTATTCGACAAGGGCCTCGTCGCTCAGGCCCGCCTCGACGACGCCAAACTAGCGGTCGAGCGCGCCAAAGCCGGCGCCGACTCGGCCGGCTTCAACCGCGACACGGCCGTAATCGTCGCGCCCGCCGATGGCGTCGTTCTGCGTCGCCTCGCCGAGCCGGCGCAGGTCGCAGCCGCCGGAGCGCCAATCCTGGTCCTTGGCGACGTTCGATCCGGCCTCGTGGTCCGCGCAGCCTTCCCGTCGAGCGCCGCCGCGCGGCTCAAGCTCGGCGCGGCCGCGAACGTCTCGATCCGCGACGCGGGCGAAGCGATTTACCAGGGGCGCATCACTCAGATCGCGGGCAAGAGCGACGGCGCCACGGGCGCATTCGACGTCGAAATCATGCTGGTCGCACCTAAGGGCGTGCGCAGCGGCATGGTCGCTGAGGCCGCGATCGAAACGCCAGACGCCAAGCCGAACGACGCGGCCGTCCGCATCCCCGCCGTCGCGCTGCTGGATGCGCGCGCAGACCAGGGCGCCGTCTATGTGATCGACGCCAACAGCATCGCGCGCCGCCGCGCGGTGCAGACGTCAGGCGTCCAGGGCGAAAACGTCACGGTCATCGCCGGGCTTGCGCCGGGTGAATCCGTCGTCGCGCTCGGCGCCGCCTATGTCCGCGACGGCGCAGCCGTCACCGTCGCGCAAACCCCGCGCTGAGGAGCAGACGATGCCGGTGCGCGCGATCACGCGGTTCTTCGTCGACCGTTGGCAATTCACGGTCGTGCTGTTCTCCCTGCTGATCATGCTGGGCTACAGCGCCGTCCTGTCCATCCCGAAAGCGGAAGATCCGATCGCACGTTTCCCCGGCGTGTCCGTGACCGTCGTGCTGCCGGGCGCAGACGCCGCGCAGATGGAGAAGCTCGTCGCGATTCCGCTCGAGCAGGCGGTGAACAAGCTCGAGGACGTTCGCGAAATCAATTCCACCAGCGCCGCCGGCGTCGCGACCGTTGCGGTCGAGTTTATCTGGGGCACCGATCCAGAGCGCGCCTATGACCAGGTCGTGCGGGAAGTGAACGTCGTGCGCCCTTCGCTGCCCGAAGGCGTCATCGCCGTGGACCTGCGCAAATTCAACCCTGCTGAATCTGCGGTGGTGCAATTGGCGCTCGTCAGCGAAACCGCCAACATCCGCACGATGGATGCGCTGGCCAAGGACCTGCGCGACCAGATCGAGCGCGCGCCCGGCGTCCAGCAGGCGCAGATCTGGGGCGC
>JBMOIB010000006.1:0-48827 GCA_049317545.1 Caulobacterales bacterium
GTTCGAATCCCTCCCTGTCCGCCAGAGCCCGTTTCGGCGATCTCGCCTGACGCAGAAAACTCTGAAAAAACAGCCCTTTGCGATGGCAATTGGATCGGCGGCGATGTCCCGGGCGGCGCTTTGGTCAGCCTTGGACCGGCGCGCAGCCCCTTCGCATCGGCAAGGACCGCAAGCTCGAGCCGCGAGGCTTCCAGGGCGGCGCAGCGCTTCGCGCCCCAAAACGTCGGCCATGATCTTTGGGCGTGTGGGCTGCGTAAGCGGGGCATGCACATCGCGATCATCGGCGCCGGGATGGCCGGCCTTTCCTGCGCGCGCCGCATCCAGGCCGCCGGCGTCCGCGTCACCGTCTTCGACAAGGGCCGCTCGGTTGGCGGGCGGATGACGACCCGCCGCATCGAGACGCCCCACGGCGTTGCGCAATTCGATCACGGAGCCCAGTTCTTCACCGCACGGGATGACGCGTTCGTCGAGGCCCTGGCGGCGCTGGCGCCACAGGCGGCGGTCTCTTGGACGGCAGTCGGCGCGAAGGACGACTGGCGCGTCGCCGCCCCCGGCATGTCGGCATTGCCCAAAGCCCTGGCGGACGGGCTGGACGTGCGTGTTTCGACGCATGTGGAGTCCATCGTCCGAGACGGCGACGGCTGGGCGCTGATCCGTGACGGCGCCGTTGCTCTCGGTCGCTTTGGCGCGGTGGCGCTGGCCGTACCGGCCGAACAAGCGGCGCCCTTGTTGGCGCCGGTCGCACCGGATTTCGCGCAGGAGGCTGCGCAGGCTGTGACCGCACCTTGCTGGGCGGGGCTCTTCGCGTTCGCCAGATCGGCAAACACCCCGCAGGTCCGCCCCGATCTCCAGGGTCACCCGGTCCTGAATTGGCTGGCTTACGACAGTTCGAAGCCCGGTCGCCCCCAGGCGCTCGATTGCTGGGTTGCGCACGCCCATCCGCATTGGTCGCGCGCGCAACTGGAAAAGGCGCCGGACGTCATCGCGCCTTTGCTTTTCGACGCGATGCAGTCGATCCTTGGGCCGCTTCCCGCGCCGGTCGTAGCGCAAGCGCACCGTTGGCGTTTTGCGAAAGTGGAGCAGGCGGCGCCGTCTCCATTTCAGTGGGATGAGAATCTGCGCCTCGGCGTTTGCGGGGATTGGCGATTGGGGCCGCGCGTCGAACTCGCATGGCGCTCCGGTCACGCGCTGGCCGGCGCCATCCTGGCATGAGCACCGCAGCGCTGCGCATCGTCCTCGGCGATCAGTTGACCCCCACCCTGTCTGCGCTGCGCGACGGCGACCGCCAGCGCGACGTCATCTTGATGATGGAGGTCGCGGAGGAAGCCACTTACGTCCGCCATCACAAGAAGAAGATCGCCTTCATCCTCGCCGCCATGCGCGCATTTGCGGCCGAGCTGCGCGCTGCCGGCTGGCAAGTCGATTATGTTCGGCTCGACGATCCCGAAAACGAGGGCTCTTTCACCCGCGAGCTCGCGCGCGCGGTCGCGCGGCGCGCGCCTGCGCGCATCGTGACCACAGAAGCCAGCGAACAGCGCGTGCTGTCGGCCCAGCACGAATGGCCAACGCTTTTCGACGCCCCTGTCGACGTGCTTTCCGACGATCGCTTCATCGCCAGAAAGGCGGAGTTCTTCGAATGGGCCGAAGGCCGCAAGCAATTGCGGATGGAGTTCTTCTATCGCGAGATGCGGCGCAAAACCGGCCTGCTGATGGACGGCGACGCGCCGGCCGGCGGACAATGGAATTTCGATCACGACAACCGCAAACGCGCAACGGCGGATCTGTTCATGCCGTCTCCACTGCGCTTCGCGCCAGATGCTGAGACGCGCGCCGTGCTCGATCTTGTAGGCACGCGCTTCGCCGGGCACTTTGGGGATCTTGAGCCGTTCTGGCTGCCGGTGACGCGGACGGATGCGGACAAGGCCGCCGCGCATTTCCTGCGCGAAGCGCTGCCGCGTTTTGGCGATTTTCAGGACGCCATGCTGCGCGGCGAGCGCTTCCTGTTTCACAGCGTGCTCAGCCCACTGATCAACGTGGGGCTTCTTGATCCGCTGCGTCTGTGCCAGTCGGCGGAGGACGAGTACCGCGCCGGGCGGGCGCCGCTGAACGCCGTCGAGGGATTTATCCGCCAGATCATCGGCTGGCGCGAATATGTGCGCGGGATCTATTGGCTGAAAGGTCCAGACTATGTGCGCAGCAACGCCTTGAACGCCACCCGCGCTCTGCCTTCGATGTATTGGAGCGGCGAGACCGACATGCTCTGCATGGCCGAGGCGATCGGCCAAACCAAGCAAGACGCCTACGCCCACCACATCCAGCGCCTCATGGTGACGGGCAATTTCGCGCTGCTGGCCGGGATAGATCCGCACCAGGTGCATGAATGGTATCTGGCGGTCTATGCGGATGCCTTCGAATGGGTAGAGGCGCCCAACACGATCGGCATGAGCCAGTTCGCCGATGGGGGGATCCTGGGGTCGAAGCCCTATGCCGCCAGCGGCGCCTACATTGATCGAATGAGCGATTATTGCTCAACTTGCCGATATGAGGTGAAGCAAAGGACGGGGCCAAAGGCCTGCCCATTCAACGCGCTGTATTGGGATTTCCTGGCCCGCCACCGGGCGCGCTTCGAGGGCAATCCGCGCATGGCGCAGATGTATCGCACCTACGACAAGTTCAACGACGAGGCGCGCGCCGCCCTGCATGCGCACGCCAGCGCGGTCTTGGCCCATCTCGACCAGAATGGGACCGACCGGTGAGCCTCCTCTCTTTGCGCGGAGCCCACTCGAAATCACACTCAAGCTGAGCCGATGGCGTCGACATCGCCTCGGCCCGTCAGCGCCCGTCCGTACGGTCGCGCGACAGCAGGTCCGCCAACTCGCGTACGGCCTGGGACAGCTGGACGACCTCCTTCTCCCGCAAAGCGTCGATCTTCTGATGCAGAAGTTCGATCTCGAGCTCGGCCTTGATGTTGATCTTGTAGTCGTTTTCAGCCTGGCGTCGGTCGATGTCCTGCTGCCGGTTCTGGCTCATCATGATGAAGGGCGCGGCGTAGGCGGCCTGGAACGAAAGCGCCAGATTGAGCAGGATGAAGGGGTACGGGTCCCAGCGCTGCACGAACGCCGTCACGTTGAGGATGATCCAGATCAGGAGGATCGTCGTTTGGCCGATGATGAACGGCCAGGAGCCCATCGTCGCGGCGACATGATCGGCGATGCGTTGACCGAGCGTCAGGGGAACGGTGGTCGCCTCCTCGACGGCTTTCGTCCTCGCGCGCTTTCTCATGGCCCGCAACTCGCCCAGAAGCCGTTCCTCCACTTGTCCGAGTTCGTGCTCCAAGGTCTCGACGGCGCCCATGGGATATCCTTTGTCTTGCTTTGAACGCGCCGGAAGCGCGCAATCTTTTGCCGCGCGAAGGCGCTTAGCCTGGAAACGCGCCCGCGCGGCTCACCATCGCCGGCAAAGGCCGCCCCATCATTTCGCTCAGCCAGCGGCCGGCGTCGATGGCGGCGTCAAGGTCGAGGCCCGTTGCGACGCCCGAGCGCGTCAAAAGGTAGAGAAGGTCTTCCGTCGGAATGTTGCCGGTCGCTTTCGGCGCGAAGGGGCAGCCGCCGAGCCCGCCAAGGCTTGAATCTAAGGTTGCGACCCCGCCTTCGACCGCGGCCCAGGCGTTGGCGAGCCCGGTGTTGCGGGTGTTGTGGAAATGCGCGCGCAGCGGGACGTCGCCGACGACAGCGCGGACCCGGACGATGAGATCGCTGACCTGTGCTGGCACGGCGCAGCCGATGGTGTCGGCGAGCGCGATCTCGCGGGGACGCGCCGCGGCGAGCCGCGCCGCCATGGCGACGACGCGGGCGGGATCGACTTCGCCTTCGAAAGGACAGCCGAACGCAGCTGAAATCGTCACCTGCCCCATGCGTCCCGCAGCCTTCGCCATGGCGATGATTTCGGCTGCAACCGTAACGCTTTCCTCGCTCGACTGCCCCTGGTTGCGGATGGCGAACGCGTCGCTCGCGACCGCCACGGCGCCCAGTTCCTCGACGTTCGTCGCAAGCGCCCGCTCGGCGCCGCGCTGGTTGAGCACGAGGCCTATCCGCGTGACCCCGGCGCGCGGCGCGACGGCCTCGAGGACCGCCTCGGCGTCAGCCATCTGCGGCACCCGCTTGGGATTGACGAAGCTCGCCACCTCGATGCGTCGCACGCCAAATTCCAGCGCACGCTCGATCAGCGCGACCTTGTCGGTCGTCGCGACGATGTCGGGTTCGTTCTGCAGGCCGTCGCGCGGGCCGACTTCGACGATTTCGATGCGCCTGGACATTCTCGAGCCTCCAGATCGACAGATAGCCTTGCCGGCGCGACCGCGTTGTTCCGGTCTTCGATTGCCTTGCGCGGCGCGCTAAGGTTCCGTCCGATCAGATCATGCTTATGCCGTCGTTGCGGGTCCCTGGTCCAGCAGGGCCGCATCTCGACCAAGCCTAGGGAGCAAAGATGAACGCTGACGCACCGGGAAACGACCAGGGCCCGCTCGAGGGTCTCCTCGCCATCGAACTCGGCATGCTGCTCGCAGGCCCCTTTTGCGGCCAGCTCCTGGGCGACTACGGCGCCGAGGTGATCAAGATCGAGCCGCCTGGCGTCGGCGACCCGCTGCGCGATTGGGGCCAGGTGAAGGCCGACGGACTGCCGCTGTGGTTTTCCGTCGTCGGTCGAAACAAGCGCTGCGCGACGCTCGACCTGCGCAAACCGGAAGGCCAGGCCGCGCTGAAAGCCCTCGTGGCCAAGGCCGACATCCTCCTTGAAAACTTCCGCCCGGGCACGATGGAGAAATGGGGCCTCGGACCCGATGTTCTGCACGCGCTCAATCCGCGTCTCATCTTCGTGCGCGTATCCGGATACGGACAAACCGGACCCTATGCGCACAAGGCCGGATATGCCTCCGTCGGCGAGGCGTTTGGCGGCCTGCGCTATGTGATGGGAGAGCCTGACCGCCTGCCGTCGCGTGCCGGCATCTCGATCGGCGACACGCTGGCGGCGACCTACGCCTGCCTAGGTGCGCTCGCAGCGCTCGAATCCCGCCGCAAGACTGGTCGCGGCCAGGTCGTCGACTCTTCGATCTACGAATCCGTCCTCGCGATGATGGAGAGCCTCGTGCCCGAATACGAAAAGGCGGGCTACATTCGCGAGCGCAGCGGATCGGTGTTGCCGAACGTAGCGCCGTCGAACATCTACGCGACATGCGACGGGATGGTCATCATCGCCGCCAATCAGGACAGCGTCTTCCGCCGATTGTGCGCGATGATCGGCGCGCCCGACCTCGCCGACGATCCCCGCTTCAGCGATCACCATGCCCGCGGCGCGCGCCAGGCCGAACTCGATGCAATCGTTTCGGAATGGACCTCGCAGCGCTCACGCGAAGACGTGCAGTCCGCCTGCGACGAAGCCGGCGTGCCGTGCGGCCCGATCTTTCGCGCGCCGGACATGCTCGAGGATCCGCACTACCAGGCGAGGCAGGCCATCGTCGATGTTCCGCACGAGCACTTTGGCGCCATCAAGATGCAGAACGTCGCGCCGAAATTCTCGCAGACGCCGGGGGTGATCAAATGGAGCGGACGCGGTCTGGGAGCGGACAATGATTATGTCTGGCTCGAACGCGCCGGCCTCGCGCCCGCGCTCTACGAAGCGCTGAAGCGCGACAAGACGATCTGACCGGGGCGCGCTCAGACGCGCTTGAGATTCGCAACGACGGCGGCATGGTCGCTCGGCCAGACGGCGCCGGGAGCCGGACGAAGCGCGTGCGCGAGCGTCGCGATCCGCCAGCGCCGCTGGGGATCGATCACAACGCAATGATCGATCGCCGGCTGCGCGTTCGCATGCAGGGTCGGGGCGTCGGCTTGTTTTGGATCAGGTCCGCGGTCGATGCGCTCGTCTGCAAACAGCGCCGCGAGTTCACGCGCCTGAGACGTCGCGTTGAGATCCCCGCACACGACGAGCGCGCCGGTAAAGCCCTCCTCCGCAAACGCGAGCGCGGCGGCGAGCTGGGCGGCGCGCAAGTCCGCCGCAGCGGGCCCGCGCAGGTGGGTGAGATGAAGATTGAGCACGCGCAGGTCCGGCGCGAGATCGACGCGCTGTGCGATGCGGGGCCCGTCTTGCGGATCGCTCGGCAGTTCATGGACTGAGGTCGTTAGCGGTCGGTGCGCCAGGATCGCTAGGCCGGAGGTCGAGGGCGCCGGCGCGCCGCCGAGATCGCGGACCTTCAAGCGCGATGGCGCGGTCATCGCGGCGAGGCCAAGCGCCGCCGCCAGATCAAGGGCGACATCGACCGCACCGTCCTGGGTCGCGAAACATTCCTGCAAACAGATGACGTCCGGCGAGAGCGCCGCAAGGCCCGCCGCGATCAACGCGACGCGCGCGGGAAAGTCCCCGTCGTTCTTCCAGGCGTTGAGCGAAACGATCCGCAGGCGGCCCGCCTCAGACGACACGTCGCCCCTCGACGTGGACCGCGCGCACCAGCGGTCGCCCGTCGACGATCCGCACGCGCACGAAATCTGCGCGTAGGCTAGGCTCCAAGGTTCCGCGGTCGGTGAGGCCCAAAGCCTGCGCCGGTGCGCGCGAAACCGTGGCCCAGGCGCGCGGCAGATCCCAGCCGAACGGAGCCTGTGTGAGCCGAAGCGCGCATTCGATGAGGCTGCGCGGGACGTAATCCGAAGCGAAGCCGTCCAACAGCCCCGCGACCGCCACGTCGGCGGCCGGCACGTTTCCAGAATACGAGCCGCCGCGGATCAGATTGGGCCCGCCCATGATGACCGCCATGCCGTGCGCACGGGCGCGGGCCGCCGCCTCCATGGTGACCGGGAACTCGGAAATGGTTGCGCCAGCCACGGCCGCGTCGTCGACGTGGGCCTCGGTTTCGTCGTCATGGGCGGCCAGCGGAATCTTGGCGACGCGGGCGAGTTCGGCGATCAGCTTGCGGTTCGGCTCGACATGGCGCGCCTGGCGCTCGCGCGCGACAGCGATCCGCTCATCGACGTCGGCATCGCTCATGCCTTCGGCGCGCCAGGCTTTGATGAAGCGATCGATGTTCTTGTACTGGCGCTGGCCCGGCGTGTGGTCCATCAGCGACAGGAGCCCGGTGAGCGGCATGTTGACGTAGCGGTCGATCCGCTCGGCCAGGTCCGGCGCCGACAATTCGCACCGCCAATGCAGGCGATGGTCGATCTTCAACAGACCCTCTCTGGCCGCATGCGCCACACCGTCGACGAGGCGGAGTTGGTTGTCCTCGGTGCGCGCCAGATTGGCGAAGCTGCCGACGCTGAGGCTGTCGTACACGGTCGTGATGCCGACGCTGGCGCACAGGCCGTCATGGACAATCGTCGCCGACACCGGGTCCCAATCGATGTTGGGGCGGGGAAAGTAATGCTTTTCAAGGTTGTCCGTATGCAGATCGATGATCCCCGGCGCGAGGACGTCGCCGTCCATGTCTTCGCCGACTTGCGAGGCGCCCGGCTCGATGGCATGCACGCGCCCATTGCGAACGATCAGCGCGCCTTCGATCAAGGCGCCTCCGGCGACGATCCGCGCACCTGAAAAAACCTGCTCCATTCCGCGCTCCCCGTCGCTGCGCCCCGCCTGCGCGAGCGCTCTAGTCTTCCGCCGCTTCGGCGGCGTCGGCCTCAAGATCGAGTTCGATGCGATCGGCGGCGAACCGCGCCTCGCCCCATTCAAGAGGCGCCTTCATCCCATCGAGATTCAACGATTGCGTGACAAGCAGCGGCACATGGCGCGGCAAATTCAGAAGTTCACACTCTTCTGGCGTGGGCAGACGCGCCGTCACGCGCGTTCGGCTGCGCGTATAGTCGGGCACGCCGCTCTCCAGGAGCGTCTGCGTGATGGACATCGTCTTCGCGTACATCTCCAGGAAGAAGGGAAAGCGCGCCTGGCTGAAGTGGTGGCGCGACAGGCTGACCGGCTCGTCGTCGACCAGCGCCAGCCGTTCGATCGCCACGACCGGCGCCGCCACGGCGATGCCCAACGCCCGCGCCTCACGCAATCCGGCAGGGCGGACCTCCAGGCTGAGCGTGCGGGTTTGGGCCGACGCGCGCAGATGCGCCATCATTTCCGACCAGCGGGTGCGACGCCCGATCTTGTAGATCAGCGCCGGCCGGCGAACGAAGCTCCCCCGGCCCTGGGTCGTTTCGACAAGTCCGCGATCCGCGAGGTGCGCCAGCGCGCGACGGACCGTGTGCCGCGTGGCCATGTACTGCATGACGAGACGATGCTCCGTCGGCAGTTTGTCGCCAGGCGCCAGCACTCTCGACTTGATCATCTGCTCAATATCGAAAGATATTCGCCGCCATAGGGCAGCAGACCCCACAGCTTGATCACGCTCAAACGCGGTTTTATTTGAATTTCCGACAAGTTTGACTTTATTCATCAAAATTTCGCATCGAGTTCGTTGCGCGCAGGAATGTCGTACACTAGGACTCGCCTCACGGGAATTGAGTCCGGTGCGAAAAAAGGTGCGCCGATGAGTGCGTCCGCAGAAAAAGTTGTTGGCCCTTCGGAGTTTGCGGCCGATCGCGCCGCATGGATGGGCGCACTCGCGCGCGCCGACGCCGCCCGGCTCGCCGCCCGCCTGGACGATCTCTCCGAAGCGCCGCGCTGGACGGTGTTGCGCGCGCCGGAAATCGGCCTCGTGATGGTGCGCGGCCGCGCCGGCGGTCAGGGCCAGCCGTTCAACCTCGGTGAAATGACGGTCGCGCGCGCCGCGGTCCGGCTTGAGGATGGCGCGGTCGGGCTCGGCTATGTCGCTGGCCGCGACAAGGCCCATGCCGAGCGCGCCGCATTGGTCGATGCGATGATGCAGTCGCCGCAATGGCGCGACCTCGCTCAGTCTCGGATCGTCGCGCCGCTCGTCGCCGAACGCGCGCAGGCCGCCGCCGAAACCGCCCGCAAAGTCGCCGCGACGAAGGTCGAGTTCTTCACGATGGTTCGGGCGCGGACGCAGCCATGACGATTGCTCCCGATCTCTCGAATCTGCCGCCGGGGTTCGCCGATCCCGCACGCGAAAGCCAGACGCTGTTTCGCGCGATCATGCAGGCCGTGGCGCGCCCAGGGCGGATCGCCGACCTTTCGACCGCGCCCGCGCCGCCTCCAGACCTCGACATCGCCGCTGGCGCGATTGCCCTGACGCTCGCTGACGCCGACGCGCCGGTTTGGCTTGCGCCGCGCCTGCGCGAAGGACACACGCCCGCCTGGCTGCGGTTCCATTGCAGCGCCCCGATCGTGATGGACCCCAAAGCCTGCGTGTTCGCATTCGGCGACGCCGCAACGGCGCCGCCGTTGTCGGCGTTCGCCCAGGGCGAGGCCCGCTATCCCGATCGCTCGACGACGCTTGTGCTCGCGTGCGATCGCCTCGAGGGCGGGCCGCGGGTGGAATTGTCCGGACCGGGAATCGAAACGGTCGAAACGATCGCCCCACGAGGACTTCCGGCCGGCTTCTGGTCGGCCTGGCGCGACAATGGTGCGCAGTTTCCGCTCGGTGTGGACGTCATGCTGGTGTGCGGGCCTAAGCTCGCGGCGCTGCCGCGCACGACGCGCGCACGCGAACTCTGAGGGCGATGAAATGGCTTACGTCTCTGTAAAGGGCGGCGAACGCGCAATCGAAGCGGCCCATGCGCTGCTGGCCGAAGAGCGGCGCGGCGACGCGAGCGTCGCCGAACTCGGCGTCGATCAAGTGCGCGAGCAATTGTCCCTCGCGGTCGATCGCGTAATGGCCGAGGGATCCTGCTACGACCGCGACCTCGCGGCGCTCGCCGTGAAGCAGGCGCGCGGCGATCTGCCGGAAGCGGTCTTCCTTTTGCGCGCCTACCGTACGACCTTGCCCCGGTTCGGCTTCTCCGCGCCGGTCGACACCGCGGCGATGCATGTGCGTCGGCGCATTTCGGCGGCGTTCAAAGACATTCCGGGCGGCCAGGTCCTCGGTCCGACGTTCGACTATACGCACCGTCTTCTCGATTTCCGCCTCGCGGCGGAGGGCCTGCCGCCGCGCGCGCCGATCGCAGATGCGCCTCTGCCGCATCCGATGCCGACGGTCGCCGCGACCCTTTCGCACGAGGACCTCCTGGCTCCGGAACCTGCTGCGGCCGACGCTGCGCCCTACGACCTCACCCGCGAACCGATGCGCTTTCCCGCCGGCCGCGACCAGCGCCTGCAGGCTCTGGCGCGCGGCGACGAAGGCTTTCTTCTAAGCCTCGCCTACGCGAGCCAGCGCGGTTGGGGCTCGACGCACCCGCTGTGCGGCGAGATCCGCATGGGCGAAGTGGCGGTTTCCATCGTTCCGGAAGAACTCGGCTTTCCCATCGAGATCGGCGACCTCGTCGTGACCGAATGCATGATGATCTCCAGCTTCGAGGGCTCAGCCGAGCGGCCGCCGCAATTCACCCGCGGCTATGGTCTCTCGTTCGGCTGCAACGAACGCAAGGCGATGAGCATGGCGATCGTCGATCGCGCGCTCAGCCAAGGCGCCGAAGCCGGTGAGGCCGGTCACGCCGTTCAGGACGAGGAATTCGTCCTTTATCATTCCGACAATGTCGAAGCGTCCGGGTTCGTGCAGCACCTGAAACTGCCGCACTACGTGGACTTCCAAGCCGAGCTGCAATTCGTGCGCACGCTTCGCAAGGAATGGTACGCATTGCGCGCCGCTGCTCCTGCACCGCAGATGGAGCCCGCCTGATGAGCCGCTTGCAGAGCAATTCCGAAGCGGCGGCCGTCGCGGGCGGCTACAACTTCGGCTACCTCGATGAGCAGACCAAGCGGATGATCCGCCGCGCCATCCTCAAGGCGCTGGCGATCCCCGGTTATCAAGTCCCGTTCGGCTCGCGGGAAATGCCGGTGCCGTACGGCTGGGGCACGGGCGGCATCCAGATCACCGCCTCGCTCATCGGCGACGGCGACGTGTTCAAGTGCATCGACCAGGGCGCCGACGACACAACGAACGCCGTCTCGATCCGGAAGTTCTTCGCCCTCGTCGCAGACGTGGACACGACCGAAGCGACCGAAGACGCGACGATCATCCAGACGCGCCACCGCATTCCGGAACGTCCGCTGACGGAAGACCAGATCCTCGTCTTTCAGGTGCCGCAGCCGGAGCCGCTGCGTTTCCTCGAGCCGCGCGAATCCGAGACCCGCGCCATGCATGCCTACGAGGAATACGGCCTTCAGTACGTCGCGCTTTACGAGCACGTCGCGCGCTACGGCCGCATCGCCGCAACGGCGGACTATCCCGTAATGGTCGACGGCCGCTACGTGATGTCGCCCTCGCCGATCCCGAAGTTCGACAATCCCAAACTGGACAAGAATCCGGCGATCCTCCTGTTCGGCGCCGGGCGAGAGAAACGCATCTACGCCGTGCCGCCCTACACCGACGTGAAGAGCCTCGATTTCGAGGATCACCCCTTCGAAACCCAGCGCTGGGACGAGACCTGCGCGCTGTGCGACGCCAGCGACAGCTACCTGGACGAAGTCGTGCTCGACGATGAAGGCGCGCGGATGTTCGTCTGCTCGGACACGCATTATTGCGGCGAACGCCGCGCCGCTGGTCATGCCGGTCCTCTCGCCGGCCACGCGCTCGCCGCCGGAGATGCGCCATGAGCGATGCGATCCTCTCGGTCAACGGCCTGACCAAGACCTACGGCGCCATCACGGCCTGCAAAGACGTCTCGTTCTCGCTGACCGCCGGCGAAGTTCTCGGCGTTGTGGGCGAATCTGGATCGGGCAAAACGACCCTTCTGCAATGCGTCTCCGGCAAGCTTGCGCCGACCGCGGGCGAGGTCACGTTCGCATCGCGGCGGTACGGGCGCGTCGATCTGCACGCTCTGCCCGAAGAAGCCCGCCGCCGCGTTCAGCGCGAGGACATCGGCTTCGTCCATCAGAACCCGCGCGACGGTCTGCGCATGCGCGTCTCGGCTGGCGCCAATGTCGCCGAGCCGCTGATGATGCTCGGCTCGCGCCATTACGGCGACATGCGCGCGCGAACCAAGACCTGGATGGAGCGCGTCGAGCTCGACGTGCGCCGCATCGACGACCGCCCGCGGCAATTCTCCGGCGGCATGCAGCAGCGTGTGCAGATCGCCCGAAACCTGATCCACGAGCCGCGCCTCGTATTCATGGACGAGCCGACCGGCGGTCTGGACGTCTCGGTCCAGGCGCGCCTGCTCGATCTCCTGCGCGAACTCGTGCGCGAGCTTGGCCTCGCCGCGATCGTTGTGACGCATGATCTCGCAGTCGCCCGTCTTTTGGCGGATCGGCTGCTCGTGATGAAGAACGGATCTGCCGTCGAAACGGGCGTGGTCGATCAGGTGCTTGACGATCCGCAGCACCCCTACACGCAATTGCTCGTCTCCTCCGTCCTGCACATTTAAAGGCGCCGCCATGAGCGACCAACCGCGCATCCTGGTCCAGGGTCTCGCCAAGACATTCACGCTGCACGCACACGATGCGGCGGAGATCCCGGTGTTCGCCGATCTCGATCTCGCCGTCGCGCCAGGCGAATGCGTTGCGCTGGTCGGCCCTTCCGGGGCAGGCAAGTCGACGCTGATGCGGGCGATCTATGGCAATTACCTGCCAAGCGCCGGCACGGTGAAGGTCCTGCACGACGGCGCCTATGTCGACCTCGTCGGCGCGCCGCCGGCGACGATCCTCGACGTGCGACGCCGGACGATGGGGTACGTCAGCCAATTCCTGCGCGTCATTCCGCGCATTGCGACGATCGATCTCGTCATGCAGCCGCTGCTCGAGAACGGCGCATCGCGAGAGGAGGCCCACGCGCGCGCAAGCGCCGTGCTTACGGCCTTGAACCTGCCGGAAGACCTTTGGCCGCTGCCGCCGGCGACGTTCTCCGGCGGCGAACAGCAGCGTGTGAACCTCGCCCGCAGTCTCGTGCGCGACTACCCGATCCTGCTTCTCGACGAACCGACCGCCTCGCTGGACGCCGCCAACCGCGACAACGTCGTGAAGCTGATCCGCGACGCCCTTGCGCGCGGCGCGGCGATGATCGGCATTTTCCACGATTCCGAAGTGCGCGAGCGGATCGCAACCCATCGGTTCGCCATCGAAAAATGGCCAGCGGCGGCGTGAGCGTCGTGCGGATCTTCTCGTCCCGGATCATCTGCGGCGCGGGCGCGTTCTCCGGCGAGATCGCCGTCGAGAACGGCCGCATCGCGCACGTCGAACCGTGCGGGCGCGCGAGCGCCGG
Source organism: Caulobacterales bacterium (assembly GCA_049317545.1). Taxonomy (GTDB): domain Bacteria; phylum Pseudomonadota; class Alphaproteobacteria; order Caulobacterales; family Aquidulcibacteraceae; genus REEB506. The sequence goes on from JBMOIB010000006.1 coordinate 13,247, forward strand.
CGCCGTGGACTGGTCGGGAGACGACCTGATCCCGGGCCTTGTGGACATCCACACCGACAATCTGGAAAAGCACTTCATGCCGCGCCCGGGCGCGATTTGGGACGGTGTGGGCGCGGCCTTGGCGCATGATGCGCAGGTCGCAGGCGCGGGCGTGACCACGGTGCTCGAGGCTTTGAGCTTCACCGGCGGCAAGAATGGACTCGATCGGGAAATGGCGCTTGCGGCGATGATCGCGGGCCTCGATGCCGCGAAAGACGCCTTGCGGATCGATCACCGCCTCCACCTGCGGTGCCAGGGATCGACGCCGACGCTGCTGGAATTGATGGCGCCTCATGTCTCTCACCCCGGTGTGCAGATGTTGTCGATCATGGACCGCCGGCGCGACATCGCCTCTCTCGAGCGCCACGCGGATGCACTGCGGCGCGAAGGCGTGAGCGACGCCGAAATCGCCGCCGACTTCGCCAAACTCTCGGCCGGCCAGGATTGGGACGCCACGCCGGCGAACCGCCAGCATGTCGCGGAGGTCGCCTTCAAAATCGGCGTTCCGCTCGCCTCGCACGACGACACGACAGCTGAGGATGTGGATCTGGGCGCGTTTGAAGGCGCAACGATCTGCGAATTCCCCATGACCCGCATCGCCGCCGACCGCGCCCGCGAATGCGGCATGACGATCGTGATGGGCGGGCCGAATTTCGTGCGCGGCGGCTCCTATACCGGCAATCTTTCGGCGCGCGAAGTCGCCGAGGCCGGGCTCCTCGACGTGCTGTGCTCGGACTATATCCCGCAGTCGATGCTGCGCGCGGCCTATATGCTTATGGATGAGCCGTTTGCATGGGAGCCGTCGCGTGCGATCGCGACGGTGACTGCAAATGCGGCGGCGTGTGCGGGGCTCGCCGATCGCGGCGACCTGAAGCCCGGTCTGTGCGCCGATTTCGTGCGCGTTCGGCGTGGCCAGAGCGGCTGGCCGGCGGCGCGCGAAGTATGGCGTCTTGGGCGCCGCGTGGCATGAGCGGGCCGCGCTACGCGCTCTATTATGCGCCGGCGCCGGCGCATCCGCTCTGGACGCGCGCATCCGCCTGGCTGGGCCGCGACGCCGCTGACGGCGCCGAGGTCGATCGACCGCCCTTTCCGGAGCTCGCAGATCTCGATCTCGACGCCCTTACCGAAGACCCGCGCCATTACGGCTTCCACGCGACGCTGACTGCCCCGTTCGAACTCGCACCGGAAAAGTCCGAGGCCGAATTGGCGGCGCATGCGGCAACATTCGCGGCAGACCGGCGCACCTTCACGGCTGACATCGCGCCAGACGCGCTCGGCCCCTTCCTCGCCTTCCGCCCGGCCGGCGACGCCAGCGAAATTCAGGCTCTGCATGAGGCGTGCGTGCGCGGGTTCCATGCCTTCAGGGCGCGCTTGTCCGATTTTGACCTCGCGCGTCGGCGCAAAGCGCCGCTCACGCCGGCGCAAGACGCGCTGCTCGTCGAATGGGGATACCCGTACGTGTTCGGAGAGTTCCGGTTCCACATGACGCTGACCGGGCGCATCGCCGATGCCGAAGTACGAGGTCGCGTTCTCGCGGCGCTCAGCGCGCATTTCGCCGATCTCGCCGGCCCTCATCGGTTCGAATCCGTTGCGATCTTCAAGCAGCCGACGCGCGAGGCGCCGTTCCACGTTCTCGCGCAGGCGCCCTTCGGCAGCTGACGCACCGTTCGTCAGTCGCGCCTGAGCGCATCCAGGAAGTGCGCGACGCCTTCAGCGATCGTAGACCCGTTGGCCACCTCGATCACGTCCGCGCCCGCCACGCGCCCCTCGCCGGCCCGGGCGAGGCGCGCGGCGATTTCCGCTTCGGTTTCACGGCCGCGGCCGGCGAGCCGGACGGCCAGCACATCGGCCGGCGCCGTGACGTTCACCACCCGCACATGCTTGAAGCGCGCGCGAGCGGCGTCGACGATCGCCCGCGACGCATTGACCACCACGCGCTTGCCCTGCGCGAGCGCGGCGTCGATCGCGATCGGCACGCCATAGCCCAGTCCATGCGCTTCCCAGTGCAGCGCATAGGCGCCGGCCTCGCGACGGGCTTTGAACGTCTCCCAATCGACCGGGTCGTGGTCCTCGCCGCCGGCGTCGGCGGGACGGGTAATCTCGCGGCGGACGAACGCGAAGGCCCGATCGCCCTCAAGCGAGGCGCGCGCCGCGTCGAGCAGGGTATCTTTGCCGACGCCAGACGCGCCGACCACCAGCACCAGGAGACCGTTCTCAGCCATACTTCTCGACGAAAGCATCTGCGTCGAAGTCGCGAAAGTCCTTCAACGCCGCGGCGAGCTGGGCATGGCTCCAATCCCACCACGCAATGGCCAGCAATTTCTCCTGAACCGGCCGGGTGAAGCGCTCGCGGATCGGCTTAGCCGGCACGCCGCCGACGATCGTGAAGGGCGCGACATCCTTGGAAACAACCGCCCCGGCGCCGACCACAGCCCCGGTTCCGATCGAAACGCCGGGCAGGACGATGCCGCCATGGCCGATCCAGACGTCATGCCCGAGCGTGACGGCATGCGACCTGCGCCAGTCGAAGAATTCGGCGTCGTCCTCGTCCGACAAATGATAGGCGCGCGCGCGATAGCTGAAATGGTGCTGCGCGGCCTTCCAGGTCGGGTGGTTGCCGGGATTGAGGCGGGCGTCCCGGGCGATCGAACAGAACTTGCCGATCTCGGAATACGCCGCGCTGGCGTCGTTCACGATATAGCTGAAAGAGCCCATCCAGGTTTCGGAGAGGCTGGTGCGCGCGCCGACCTTGACCCAGGGCCCGAGTACGACGTCATCAAGGCTCGCGTCGCGATCGACGCTCGGTTCGGCGGGATCAGCGTTCGGTTCGGACGGCCAGGCCAATCCGCGCTGGCGCGCGAAGTACCGATAGCCCTCCGGCAACGGCCGCCCAGCCAGACGGCCTTCGCCATGAGCGGCGCTCACGAGGCGGAAGCCAGAGCCGCGACGTCCCCGCCCAGGCGACGGGCCGCGCCGTAAAGGCTGTCGAGCACCGCATCGTCCAATTGCGCCGGAGCCTCGTCGAAAACGACCTTGCCGCCCGACATGCCGATGGCGCGCGGGCACCAGCGGCGCACGGCGTCGAGCGAGTGCAGATTGACCAGGACGGTGATGCCGCGCGTACGATTGATCTGCGCCAGCGCCTCCATGACGATCGCGGCGTTGGCTGGATCGAGCGAGGCGATCGGTTCATCCGCCAGGAGAATTTCAGGGTCCTGCATCATCGCGCGGGCGATCGCCACGCGCTGCTGCTGCCCGCCGGACAGTGTTTCCGCCCGCTGCAGGGCGACATGGGCGAGGCCGAGCGCGTCGAGTTCGAGGATCGCGCGGGCGCGCAGGGCGCGGGGGAAGCTCTTGAACATCGCCGCACCCAGCGGACGGTCGTGCAGTGTTCCGACCAGGACGTTGGTCAAGACGTCGAGACGCGGCGACAGGTTGAAGCTCTGGAAGATCATGGCGCAGCGCTTGCGCCAGCCGCGCAAATGTCGCCCGCGCAGACGCGCCACGCTTTCGCCGCGCCAGCTTATGTCGCCGGAATCGGGTTCGGTCAGGCGATTGATCATGCGCAGGAGCGTCGTCTTGCCGGCCCCGGAAGCGCCGATGATCGCCGTCATTTCGCCTTCGCGGACGGCGAACGACACATCGTTCACCGCGCGCGCGGCGCCGAAGGTCTTGGAGAGGCAACGAAGCTCCAGCACATGACTTTGGTAGCCGGCCTGCGTGACCACGCTGTGACACCGGCCATGGTGGGACGCGACAGGTTTCGGCATTGTCGAGTTCAGGGGAGGACGCAATGGCGCGCATGGCGGTGGTTGGGGCGCTGGCCTGGGATGAAGCGGTGCGCTTGACCGCCCCTCTCTCCCGCGGCGGCAGGATCATGGCGACCGGATCTGGCGGTCGGCTTGGCGGCGGCGCCGGCAATGCCGGCGTGGCGCTGCGACGGGCGGGGCACGCTGTTTCGATCGCCGCGTGGATCAGCGATGGGCCGCCCGCCGCGCGCGTCAAGGCTGCGGCCGAGGCGGCCGGCCTGGATCTCGCCAATGTGCGCGAAATCCGGATGGCGGCCCCGACGACGATGATCCTCGTTGAACCGGACGGCGAACGCACCATCCTCTTCATCAGGAACGAAGGCGCTCCCGTCGTCCCCGATGCGCCGCCTCAGCCCTTCGACGCCCTTCCCTGGGATGGCCTTTATGTGCGGACCGTCCTTCCTGGAATGGATCTCCTCGCGGGCGCCGGCGCGGGCCCGATCGTGGCGCATTGGCCACTTCCAGCGGCTATCGCCGCCGACGTGCTCGTCGGATCGCGCGACGATCTCGGCGCGATCACAGACCCCTTCGCCGCCGCGCGCGCGATCGCCGGTCCTCGCCTGCGGGCCGCCATCGTCACGGCCGGCGCGGAGGGCGCCATCGCCTATTACGAGGGCCGCCGCCATCACGTTCCCGCGGCGCCGGCTGCGCGGGTGGTCGATGCGACGGGCGCGGGCGACGTCTACGCCGCCGGACTGCTCGACGCACTGACCGCAGGCGCCGACGTCGAAGCGGCGATGGCGCATGCCGCTCTATGGGGCCGTGACGCCGTCGAAACGGAGGGGTCGGCGCCCCTCGCCGCACGCCCCGGCGCCTTCGCGCCGTTCGTCACATCAGGCGGCGACGCAGCGATGCGGACATGAAATCGAGCGCCATCACGCAGATGATGTAGACGATCAATATGTAGGCGACCTGATCGAACGCGAAAACGCGAATGCGCTCGTCGAGTTCCAGGCCGATGCCGCCGGCGCCGACGATCCCCAGCACCGCGGCGTTGCGAAAGTTCGATTCCAGGAAATAGAGCGTCTGGCTCGCCATGACTGGCGCCACTTGAGGCGCGACCGCGTAGCGCAGGCCCGCAAGATCGCCGCCGCCGGCCGCACGCACGCCATCGCGCGGGCGCTCATCGACGTTTTCGATCGCCTCAGCGAACAGTTTCGCCATGTTTGGAATGTCGGCGAGCGCCATGGCGAGAACGCCGGGCAACGGGCCGAGCCCGACCGCCGATACGAGAACGAGCGCCCACACCAGCGCCGGCGCGCCGCGGAAGGCGTCGAGGAAGCGCCGCAATCCGAAATGGAAAACGCGATTGCCGACAATCGTGCGGGCGCCGAGAAGACCGAGGGGAAACGCGACGAGCGCGGCGATCGCGGTAGCGAGCACGGCCATGGCGATCGTCTCGACCATCGCGCCATAGATGCGATGCGGCATCCCGCCGTCGCTGGGGTGCGCCATGATTTTCAGGAAGCGGACGATATTGTCCCAGCCCTTGCCAATCACGCTCGGGTCCACGTCGAGCGACGCGGCCATGCCAATGATCGCGCCGATCGCAAGCACAGCCGCAAGAACGCCCGGCGCCTGCCTGCTTAGAGACGGGTCGAGCGCGTCCGGCGCAATCGACTTCGCGCGCGCGATCGCCTCGGTGGGAGAAAGGGCCGAACGGCTCATCGCGCCCGATCCAGCCCGATCAGGCGACGCCGGATTTCGGACGAAGCGAGGTCGCACGCCATGATAAGCACAAGGATCATCAGCAGGATCGCGAGATAGGTGTCGAACTGGGTGAAGCTGATCGCTCGCTCGAGCTCGAGGCCGATCCCGCCCGCGCCGACGATGCCGAGCGCGGCCGCCGTGGCGATGTTCACCTCAAGGCGAATAAGCGCATACGATGCATAATTCGGCGCGATTTGCGGCGCGAGGCCGTAGCGAAGCTGAACGGCCCAGGCCCCGCCGCAGGCGCGCACGGCCTCGGCCGGACGCGGGTCGACGTTCTCGTTGACCTCGGTGAACAGCTTCCCGAGCGAGCCGATCGTGCCGAGCGTCACGGCGATCAACCCTGCGAACGGGCCGATGCCGAACGCCGCCACAAGGATGATCGCCAGAATAATTTCCGGCGTCGTGCGCAGGATTTCGAAAATTCGACGCACCACGAAACGAACGGCGCCGATCGGCATCGTGTTGCGCGCGGCGAGCGCCGAGAGCGTTGCGGCGGCGGCGGCGCCGAAGACCGTGGCCAAGATCGCGATCTGCAGCGTCTCGAACGCGGCGGCGACCCAGCGCGGGAAGTCATAGTACCAGAAGGCGATCGAGCCGGGCCGGTCGCGGCCATCGAACAGCGCGTCGGCGCGCAGGTCCGGCGCGAGCCGATCGAGAAAAGCGGCGACGCGGCCCCAGGGATCGGCGCCGAGGCTCTGATCGGCGACCCCGGACAGGATCACTGAACCCCAAAGCACCGCACTCGCCAGCCCGAGCCCGATGAAAGTCCCGGCGCGCTGGCGCCAGACGAGGCGCGCGCGCTCCGCTTCGAAACGGGCGACGGCGTCGGCGCCGTGCATTACTGCCCGCCCCTCATGGATTTGGCGCCGAAAGCGCGCTGGCCTCGGTGGGGTCGAACGAGACGGCGCCTGTCGCGCCGCGCGCTGCAAAGGCGAACGCCTCAGGCGCCTCGAGATGCATGGCGATGTGGATGCCGATCAGCCGATAGCGCAATTCATCCGGCATCGAGAGCGGCGCAACGAGCGCGAGGCGCGCTTGCGGCCGCGCGGCGTAAACCACCTTGAGGTCCTTGCACGGCTGCTCGCCCGGTTTGTCCGTACGGCACAAGCGTCGCCAAGCCGCGGCATGGAATGCCGCCACATCCGCACGTCCCGCGCGCACCGCTGCGATCGCCGCTTCAGGGTCGCGTTCGGATGCAACGGCGGCGAAGGCGGTAGGCGCAATGCCGGCGTCCTGCGCCACGCGCAACGGCCCTCCGGCCGCGACCGGATGGGCGCCCGCCAAAGCGAGACGCGCGCCCGCAAGGCCTTTGGGGCCCGCGCGCGGCGACGTGCTCATCGCGGCGAAGATCATTTCGACGCGGCCGAAATCCTCGAGCGAATGCGGCGCCAGGATCGGGCGCGCCTTGCCGGCCGCAGGGAAGGATTGCGGGTCAAGCATCGCAAGGTCGACGCCGCCGGACGCGAGCGCGGCCGCGGCGGCTGCTTTGTCCGCGACCGGACAAGCGAGCACCGGTCGCCCGAGGCGCGTCTCCAGCAGGCGGGTGTAGGTCGACAGACCAGCCGGCGACTGCGGCGCCGGCGCGCACGGGCCCGGCGGCAGACCCTCGATCGCCAGACGCAAGGGCGCCGGCGCAGCCGCCTGCACCGCTGGCGCGCCCAAAAAGGCAAGCGCGAGAAGCGCGCGTTTGATCATCGCTTGGCCTCCGCAGCCCCGGCGCCGGCGCGGCGCATGGCGATCTCTTCCTCGCGCAGGCGCACGACGCCTTCGTACAAAGCGTGATTAACCGCGGCCGCAGAGGTTCCGGGCGACTGGCCCATTTCGACCCACACGTCCGGCGAGTCATAGGGAATGGTGGCGATAGCGCCGCGGATGGCGTCGATCATCGCCGGCGGGCGATCCGTGCGCATCATGATCGGCGCGTTCGGCATCGGACCAGCGGTCCAGACGATCCGCAGGTCATCGAGATTGACGAGGCCCTGACGCGCCAATGTGAAATGCGCGCCGGTGGAGAAGCCGTGGACCGGGTCGCCGCCCGATACTTGAGACAGGACCGCATCGAACTGGCCGTTGGCGAGCGCCATCACAGCCTGCGTGTGGCCGCCGGCGAAACCTGTCCGGCCAAAGAACGTATCAGGATCGACGCCCTGTTTGCGCATCTCGGAGCGCGGCAGGAGATAGCCGGAGGTGGAGTTCAAGTCGACGAAGCCGAGCGACTTGCCTTTAAGGTCCTGCAGAGATTGGTAGGGGCTAGACCGTTTAACCAGAAGCGCCGCGTAATAGCCCATGCCGCCTTCGGCTTCGCGCGAGGCGAGGATCGGCGCAACCTTGTCGCCGACCTGCGCATAGGCGTTGGCGTAGCTGCCTGCGCCGGCCTGGGCGACATCCACCTGGCCCGCCGCCAGGGCCTGGATCACCCCGTTGTAGTCGCTGGCTTCGAACGTCTTCACCGGCAGGCCCGTCGCCTTCTGGATCGCCTCCGCATAGCGGTTGTACCGCGACGCGACGGCGGGATCGGCTTCGTCGCCGCGTACGGCCATCCGCACTTCGGAGATCCCGGATCGCCAATCGTCGCCGGTTGCGGCCGGTTTGGGCTTGGGACCGCAAGCGGCAAGACACGCCGCGACAGCGGCCAGAGCGATCAGAAGTCTCATAGGCGCCTCTCGGGCTCGCTCTATACGAAACGGCCATGACGGCGCCGTGACGCTCTGACCGACGCCGCGCGGCCACGGGATCGCGTGAGCGGTAACCCTGGCGCAGCCGGAGCCGCGCGACCGCCCGAAGCCCAAATCGCCCGGCACGCGAGTTGCTGTCAGGCAGCTGGACGAATGGCCGTCACAGATTGAAACGCGAGCGCTGGATGACGTTCCTGGGCATTCAACACCTCAGCGAGGCCCCGCGGCTCTGGCTGATCCGCGCGCTGGCGGCGCGCCCCGCGACGACCGCGGCCCTGGCGACCGCTGCATTCCTGCTGTTCCAGGGGGCGACGGCCTTCGCGCCCTCCAGCGTACCGTTCGCCTATGCGGCCTGGGTGGAAGACGACGCCTTTTACTATACCGAGATCGCCCGCAACATCGCCGAGACCGGCCGCAGCACGTTCGACGGCGTCACGCTGAGCAACGGGTATCACCCGGCCTGGATGCTCGTCTGCGTCGCGCTCGCACGCATCTTTCCTTTGCAGTCGCCGGAATTTTTCATGGCGCTGTTCGCGGTGCAGGCCGTGCTCGTGCTCGCCGGCGTCGCCGTGTTCGCGCGGCTGCTGCGTGAGCCGACCCTTTCGAACATCATCACACCGGCGGCGATTGCGCCCGCCGCGACCTTGTACGGCGTGTTCGGCGTCCTGATCGCGGCGACCGGCATGGAGGTCGCGCTGCTCTGGCCGCTCCTTCCGGCGTTCGGCATTTGCATCGGCGCTGTGGTCGCGCGGCCCAATCTCAAGACCGCCATGGCCGCAACGTTTTGCGCCTCGATGTGCGTCCTCGCGCGGCTCGATTCCGGGATCGTCATCGCGCCTTTGTCGATTGCCGCCGTTCTGATCGTGGCCCACCGCATCGGCCTTGCGCGCCTCCTGCGCCTGTGGCCCGCCGCGCTTGGTCTGGCGCCAGTGGTCATCTACCTCGCGATCAACGCGGTGATATTCGGCGCCGCGACGCCGCTTTCAGGCGCAGCGAAACGCCTCTTCGTCGACGGCGCCGGCCCTGCGCTCGCGCTGCGCCCGCTCGCGGCGTTCATCCAGGTGCACAACGCCAATTATCTGCTCGTCCCGGTCGCCGCCACGCTCTTTTCGATCGCGGCGCTGATCTGGTCGTTCCATGCAATCCGCAAAGGCCTCAGCGCGGCAGGGATCGGAATCCTGCTCCTTGGGATCGGCGTATTCGGCTTTTATCTGCAGACCGCCGTGACGAGCGAATGGTCGTTGTGGCTCTGGTACTTCTATGCCGTGTGCTTCCTCGGCGCGATTGGCGCGGCAATCGCAGCGAGCCTCGCTGCGGTTCGCGTGGGAAGCGCCGCGCCTATCGCGTCGATCCTTCTCGTCGGCGTCATCCTCGTCGGCGCCCTTGGCGCCAACGCCTATCGCTTGCGCCGTCCGCCATCGGAGACGAACGCGCTGTTCCTGCGCGCCATTCCGGTCATGGAGTTCGCGCGCGCGCATCCCGGCCGGTACGCCATGGGCGACGGGGCGGGCGCCGTGGCCTTCATGCTCGACCAGCCGCTCGTGCAACTCGAGGGTCTCGTCAACGACAAGATGATGCTCGACGACATCCGCGCCCAGGGGCGCATCGCCGATTCGCTCCGCCGCCAGAAAGTCGACTATTACGTCGTCGGCGATCAGCCGGGACAACACGAGCCGAACGCCGCCGGATGCGTCGATCTGACCGAACCCTTGCAGGCCGGTCCACGCTCGGCGCGCATGCGCGAGCGGGTCTGCTCAGCGCCGGCGTTGCAGGCGACGACGCAATGGTTGCGCACCCGCGTATGGGACGTCCGCGCTGGCGTGTTTTGAGCGCCTGAACTTTCAGGCGAAGGCGTGTGCGAATCCTGCGCTATCAATCAGCGCCCGCTCGGCCCGCGCGACGCCGGCAGACGGTGGGCTCGCGAAGCCATTGATGGCATAGGCGCAGACCGCCTCGCGCTCGGGATCAATCAGGAGCGCTGAACGCAAGCCGTAGGCCTCGCCGAAATGTCCGAACACCTGCTTATCGAGGAGGTGCGCGCCGGCGCCGTAGGCGCGGTACAAGCCATTCTCCTCGTCGCCGTTGCGTCCATTCGTTCGCCAGACCGGATTGACTAGCGGCGCGAGCGCTGCGGGTGAGAATATGGCGCTTCGCCCCGATAGTCCGCGCAGCACGTCGACGCCGATGCGCGCAAGGTCGCGGACCGAAAGGCGCAGGCCGCCCTGGGGTGAGAACAAGGACCCGTTGGAGCCGATCGCATAGGTCGTCACCGGCGGTGCGTTCGTCCGTGCGCGGTATACCGGAGCTGCGGAGCCCTCCGGCGCCTCGTCCACCTGGGGGGTCCAACGCCCTTTCGGGTCGGGGGTTTCGCCGTCCGGTCCGGTGCGGCGATAGAGTGTTGCGCCGGCAGCCCGCCGCGCGACGCTGACGCCGGACCAATTGTATCCGCACTCCAGGCCGAGCGGGGCAAACACCAGCCGACGCATCAACAGATCGAAGCGCTCGCGCGTTGCGTTCTCCATGGCCTGGGCGACCAGCCCGTAGTTCAGGTTGCAATAGGTGAAAAAGCCCGGCGGTTCTGCGCCCCAGCGTTGCGTCGCATCCACGCCGCCAAACAGGCTCTCCAGCGGATCGGGGAAGTCAGCCCAATACTTGTCGCCGTCGCGCAGGCTAGAGGTGTGCGACAGCAGCGCGCGCAGCGAAATGGATCGGTCCGGAAAGGCGGGATTGCGCAGGCGGAACCCGACAAGCGGACCAGCGTCGGCGTCGAGGTCGAGAACGCCGGTCTCGGCCAGCCGCATCGCCGCGAGCGCGCAGACGAACTTCGAGACGGAAGCGATCCGCAAGGGCGCATCCACGCTCATCGCCGCGCCGCTGAGGCGCGCAGACCCTGCGGCATAGGCCTGCTCGACGAGATCGGCGCCGGAACAGACCATCAGCCCCGCGCCCATCAGGGACGGATCCGGCGCCTCACCGCCGTGGGCGACCAGCGCCGCTAGATCGGGCGCACGAGGCCGACGCCGCAGCTGCGCCATGGGCGCGCAAGCCGGCGCAAACGCCGCGGCGGCGATAAGCGTGGTGAGATGACGCCGTGTAGGACTTTTGGCCCGCATGAATATCGCCTCCCAGACGCGACCTCGGGGACCGCGCCCTTCCTGACCATACCACGCGAGCTGGGTCGTCCCGCCAGAGCCGTGCTGAAAATGCTGGAAACCCGCCGCGCTCTGGAGGATCACGACGTCATGTCGGTCGACCTCCACAGCCTCCCCGCCGCGCCCTGGGCCGCCGGGCTCGCCGCACGCCTCGACGCCGCATTGAGCGCCGCACGCGACCGCGACGGACGGCCCGTACTGTTCGCCGCCGCAGGCGGCTCGACGCCGACGCCCGTGCTCGAAGCGCTCGCGCTGCGCGCGCCGGCGTGGGCGGGAATCCGGGTCACCGCGACCGACGAGCGCCTGACCGACCGCGCCGACGGGCGAAACCTCGCCATGATCGCACGCGCATTGCCTGGCGCGCCGATCCTTGATCTCGCCGCGCTGGCGACCGATGCGCGCCCGGACGTGGTTCTCCTCGGGTTTGGCGCCGATCGACACGTGGCGTCGGCGTTTCCCGCCGGCGAAGGCATGGCCGCAGCTCGACGCCTCGATCCGGACGCCCCAACGATCGTCACAGCGACGCCTGATCCCTTACCCGCCGAAGCGCCGTTCAGTCGCCTCACCTTCACCCTTGGCGCGCTCGCCCAGGCGCCGTCGCTGTTCATCGCCGCCAAGGGCGCGGCGAAGCGGGGCGTCTTCACGGCGGCGCACGCTGAAGACCCGCCAGTCTCGCCATTGGCGCTGCTGCTATCCACGCGAACGCGATTGGGCCTCAAGACGGAAGCATGGTTCGCAGAAGACGCGTGACCGCGCCTTGCTAGGCCTGGAGGTCCGCGAACAAGGCCGCAGCGCCAATCAACGGGGCGTTCGGATCGACGAGCAGCCGGATTTCTACGGCCGCAAGATAGTCCGTCATCGGACCATGGGCGTCGAAGCGCGCGAGCGCAGCCGGCTCGGCGAGGTAGGCCGCGAGCCGCTCGGCGACGCCACCGGCGATGACGCACCCACCCCGTGCGCCGAACGCCAGGACCGCGTCGGCGCAGGCGTCGAGCGTCGCCGCGGCCCGCAGCCGGCAGATCGCCTTGGCGATCTCATCTCCCGCATTGGCCGCCGCGATCAGCTCCTGCGGCGGCGGTATCTCCGCAACGGGCGCCCCGAGCGCCGCGCGAACGGCTGTCGCTACCTCGACATAGTGCGCGCCGGCTGCGACGCGCTCGACCGACACGTAACCATCCGCCGCAAGGTGCTGTGCGACGGCCCATTCGAGAGTCGTCTGCGGCGCATAGGCCTGGTGCCCGCCCTCGCCGCCGACGACCCGCCAGCGCGGCGGATCGGGAACGATCGCCGCTAATCCGAACCCCGTCCCCGGGCCGGCTGTCACGATTGGCGCGCCAACCACCGAGCGCCCGGGTCTAATCAGAGTGAAGCTCGACGCGGGCAGCTCCGGCGCCGATCGCGCCATGGCCTCGAAATCATTGCGCACCACCGCGCGCGCCAGATCGAAGCGCTGCGCGACGTCCCAACCGTCTATTCGCCATCCGCGGTTCGTGAGGATTGCTGCATTGTCCTCAACGGGCCCCGCAACCGCGAACAAGGCGGCGTCCGGCGCGTCAACGGTCTTGAGATAACGCGCAAGGGCGTCTTCGAAGCCAGCGAAGTCGTCGTTTGCGAACCGCGCCACGTCCTCGAGACGCCAGCGGCGATCAACGCCGCGCTGCGCGCACGCAAACCGCGAATTCGTGCCCCCGATGTCGCCGACGAGAACGCGCATCATTCGAACGCGCCAAAAACCGAGCCGCCGCTTTCGGCGTCGGACGCCTGCAGGCGCAGCATCGTGAACATTTCCCGACCGAGACCACGGGTGCGCGCGAAATCCGCCCTCGCTGGCGCGCGCGCGGCGAAAGCCGAGGGCTCGACCTTCACGTCAAGCGTGCCCGCAGCGCAGTCGAGACGGATCACATCGCCATCGCGCACGCGCGCCAAGGGCCCGCCGCACGCAGCTTCCGGCGTGAGATGGATCGCGGCGGGCACCTTGCCCGAAGCGCCCGACATCCGCCCATCCGTAACAAGCGCAACCTTGAAGCCGCGATCCTGCAGCGAGGCGAGCGCTGGCGTCATTTTGTGGAGCTCAGGCATGCCGTTGGCGCGCGGCCCCTGGAAGCGGACGACGCAAACGACATCGCGGTCGAGTTCACCGGCCTTGAACGCGGCTAGAAGCGCTTCCTGGCTGTCGAACACGCGCGCAGGCGCCTCGACGACCCAATGCGTGGATTTCACCGCCGAAGTTTTGACGACGCCCCGCCCCAGCGCGCCGGAGACGAGCTTTAGTCCGCCCTCGGCGCTGAACGGGTCGCGCGCCGGGCGCAGAACGTCCAGATCGGCGCTCTCGACGGCGGCGTCGCGCCAAACAATTCCGCCTTCGGAGAGGATTGGCTCTCGCGCATAAGCGGCGAGGCCATCGCCCGCAACGGTCATGACATCGGCATGCGCAAGACCGGCGGCGAGGAGTTCGCGCACGACAAACGCCATGCCGCCAGCGGCGTGGAAGTGGTTCACGTCGGCGGCGCCGTTCGGATAGACCCGGCACAGGAGCGGCGAAACGCGCGAAAGATCAGCGAAATCATCCCACGTCACCGTGTATCCCGCCGCCTTGGCGATCGCCGGAATGTGCAACGCATGGTTGGTCGAACCGCCCGTCGCCATGAGCCCGACGATTGCGTTGACGAGCGCGCGGGCGTCGATCATGGCGCCGATGGGTGCGTACTGATCGCCTTGCGCGTGGAGTCCGGCGATGCGCTGGACGGCCGCACGCGTCAGCGCGTCACGCAGCGGCGTGTTGGGCGAGACGAAAGCCGCACCCGGCACATGTAAGCCCATCATCTCCATCAGCATCTGGTTGGAATTCGCCGTGCCGTAGAAGGTGCAGGTGCCTGGCGCGTGGTAGGATTGGGCCTCGGCCTGCAGGAGGGCGGCGCGATCGACTTTGCCCTCGGCGAACAGCTGGCGAATGCGCGCTTTGTCCGGGTTCGGAAGACCAGACGGCATCGGACCCGCCGGCGCGAAAATGCCGGGAACCCAGCCGAACCGCAGCGCCGCGATCAGCAGACCCGGTACGATCTTGTCGCAGACGCCCAGATAGATCGCCGCGTCGAAGGCGTCGTGACTCAGCGCCACTCCGGCGGCCATCGCGATCACGTCCCGCGACAGGAGCGACAATTCCATGCCCTCCGCGCCCTGGGTGACGCCGTCGCACATGGCGGGGACGCCGCCAGCCACCTGCGCGATGGCGCCGGCGCCGCGGGCGGCCTCGCGGATGAGTTCCGGAAACCGCTCGAAAGGCTGATGGGCGGAGAGCATGTCGTTATAGGCGGTGACCACGCCGATGTTGGGCCAGCCGCCACCGAGCATGATCGTCTTGTCATGCGCCGGACAGGCCGCCGCGACGTGCGCGAGGTTTGAATCGGCGAGCCGCTTGCGAGCGAACGCGGCCGGGCGCCGCGATGCGACGAGTTCCAGATAAGCGGCGCGCGCGTCGGCCGACCGCGCCGCTATGCGCGCGGTGACCTCTGCGACGACAGGGTTCAAAGTGGGGCTCATTCAAGATCCTCCAGCCAGCCGCGATCGTGCTTGGCGAGCAGAAGAGCCGCCGCAAGCGGGCCTTCTGAACCTGCGGCGTAGGTCTCGAGCGGCGCGTCGCCTTGGGTCCAGGCGTCGATCAGGCCGTCGACCCAGGTCCAGGCCGCCTCCACCTCGTCGCGCCGCATGAAAAGCGACAGGTTCCCGCGCACGACGTCCATCAGCAGACGTTCGTAGGCGTCCGGATAGCGCAACGTGAACGTGTCCGCGTAGGAGAGATTGAGCGGCGCGGACTTTATCCGCAGGCCGCCGGGACCGGGCTCCTTGAACTGCATCGAAAGCTGCACGCCCTCATCCGGCTGCAGACGCATAACGAGGCGATTCGGCGTTTGTCCGGCCTGGCCGAACAAGGCGTGCGGCACCGGCTTGAAGGTCACAACGATATGAGAGCGCCGCGCCGCGAGGCGCTTGCCTGTCCGCAAATAGAAGGGCACGCCGGCCCAGCGCCAATTGTCGATCTCGGCCCGGATCGCGACGAACGTCTCGGTGCGCGACGGCGCGCCGAGTTCGTCGGCATAACCTTTGACCTGTGCACCGCCGACGACGCCCGCCTTGTATTGCGCACGCACCGTGTCTGCGCGCGCCGATCTCGCGTCGAACCGGCGCAACGCTTCGAGGACCTTGATCTTCTCGGTGCGGACATGATCGGCGCCGAGAGAATTGGGCGGCTCCATCGCCGTCAGGCACAAGAGCTGGAGCAGGTGGTTCTGCACCATATCGCGCAGCGCGCCCGCGTGATCGTAATAGCCGGCGCGATCCTCGACGCCGAGCGTCTCGGCGACGGTGATCTGCACGTGATCGATCGTCGTGCGCGACCAGAGCGGCTCGAAGAGCGCGTTGGCGAAGCGCAGAACGAGGAGGTTCTGCACTGTCTCCTTGCCGAGATAATGGTCGATCCGGAAAATCGCCGGCTCGGGAAAGACCCGGCCAACACCCTCGTTGATCGCCTGCGCCGTGGCGAGATCCGAACCGATAGGCTTTTCCAGCACGACGCGCGCGCCGGCCGCAAGTCCAGCTGCGCCGAGACCCTCGCAGATTTGGACATAGAGCGACGGCGACGTCGCTAGGTAGAAAATGCGCACGCCGCGCGACGCGCCAAGTGCGTCGGCAAGCGCCGTCCAGTCCTCCGCGCCGCCGGCCGCGTCGACGCAGACGTAATCGAGCATCTGCGCGAACTTCGCGAATGCGTTGTCCTCAAACTGCTCGCGCGCGCCCGTACGGCAAGCGTCGCGGGCGAGCGCGCGAAACGCCTCCTGGGACATTTCCGTGCGCGCGGCGCCGACAATGCGGCTGCCGGGCTCGATCTGCCCGTCGAGGAAGCGATGAAAGAGAGCAGGAAGCAGCTTGCGCTTGGCGAGATCGCCGGTCGCCCCGAAAATCACGAGGTCGAACGACGGGACGGGGATGAACTGAGCCATGGAGCCTCCGACGGCCCCCGCTTACAGCGCGCCGCGACCACGCGCCAGACGTGCAGCCCAAGGGTCGCAGGATCGATTTGCGTTGCGACAGCGGCCGCGCCAGCTTGGCGCCGCGAATCGGGTGCGGAGGGACGATGATCGGGTGCGTCGAACTCGGCGGCACAAAGGCTCTGGTCTCGGTCGGCCGCTCAAGCGACGCGCTCGCGCCGCCGGTGCGGATCGCCACGCGCGGACCTGACGAGACGCTCGCGGACATCGCGGCCGCTCTCCTGGACCTCGCCGGCGGCGCGCCGCTCGAGGCGATCGGCGCCGCGAGCTTCGGCCCGTTGGCCCACGGTCCAAATGGCGGCTTCATCGGCATCGGCCGCACGCCGAAGAGCGGCTGGAGCGGCGTCCCCCTGGCGCGGATTCTTGAAGACGCTACGGGCGCGCCCGTCGCGCTCGACACCGACGTCAATGGCGCGGCGATCGCAGAGGGGCGGTTTGGGGCCGCTCGGGGGCTTTCCGATTTCGCTTACATCACCGTCGGCACAGGCATCGGCGTTGGAATCGTCTCGAACGGCGCGCCGGTCCACGGCCTCGGCCATCCCGAAGCCGGTCATATCCTGGTGCGCCGCGACGCGCGTCGCGACCCCTACCAGGGATGCTGCCCGTTTCATGGCGATTGCCTGGAGGGGCTCGCCAGCGGTCCGGCGATCGCGCAGCGCCTCGGTCGCCCCGCCGAAACGTGCGTCCCCGGCGATCCGGTGTGGGCGTTGGTCGGCGACTACGTCGGTCAGCTTGTCGCTACGCTCGCGCTGATCGCCGCCCCGCGCTGCATCATTTTGGGCGGCGGCGTCGCGGCATCCGGCGCGCTGGCGGCGCATGTGCGGATCGCGGCGGCGAATGCGCTCGCCGGCTATCTGGCCGCTGACGAACTCGGCGACGGCCTCTCGACCTACATTCGCAGCCCCGGACTCGGCGCCATGTCCGGCCTCATCGGCGCGTTCGTGCTCGGTGCGGCGCGCGCGGCGGCGCGCTAAGGCTGCCTGCGCGATTGCAAGACCAGCCGGTTTGCGCTCACCCTCTGGCGCGGGAGGCCCCATGACTACGACCTACGCGCCGCGCAAAGGCATGACGCCAGACGAGATCGCCAAGACGATCGAAGTCCTGCTCGCCGAGATGACGCTCGAAGAGAAGGTCGCGATGATGTCCGGCAAGGGCTTCTTCGCGGAATACGCCGCCTCCGGCCGCACGTGGGGCTCAGCCCCCTATCGCGCCGGCGGCGGCTGCGAGCGCCTGGGCGTTCCGCCGCTCTACTTTACGGACGGTCCGCGCGGCGTAGCGCGCGGCTCTTCCACCTGCTTTCCCGTGACGATGGCGCGCGGCGCGACATTCGATGTCGATCTTGAGCGCCGCATCGGCGAGGCGATGGGAGTCGAGGCGCGCGCGCAAGGCTGCACGCTCTCTGGAGCGGTGTGCGTCAATCTCCTGCGCCACCCGGCCTGGGGGCGTGCGCAGGAGACCTATGGAGAGGATTCCCATCATCTCGGGGAAATGGGCGCCGCTCTGGCAACGGGACTGCAAACCCACAACGTCTGCGCGACCGTCAAGCATTTCGCCGTGAACTCCATCGAGAACGCCCGCTTCAAGATCGATGTGCGCTGCGACGACCGCACCATGCGCGAAGTCTATCTGCCGCACTTCAAGCGCATCCTTGACGCCGGCTGCGCCAGCGTGATGAGCGCCTACAATCAATGGAACGGCGAGTATTGCGGACAGAACCGCGTGCTTTTGACCGACATCCTGCGCGGCGAATGGGGCTTTGACGGCTTCGTCCATTCCGACTGGATTTTCGGCGTCCGTCAGGCCTATGGCGCGGCCGCAGGCCTCGACGTGGAGAACCCCGAACCGGTCGTATTCGCGAACCTTGCGCAGGCCGTGCGGGAGGGCCGCATCGAGCCGCAGGTGATCGATCAGGCCTGCCGGCGGATCCTTTCGGTCACCTATCGCTTCGCCTGCGCCGAAGATCCGGAGCCGGAGTATCGGCCTGACCAGGTCGCCAGCGCCGCACACGTCGCGCTTGCCCGCGAGGCGGCGCGCAAGTCGGCGGTGCTTCTCAAGAACCCCAGCGTCCTGCCGTTCGACCCTGGGGCGATCAAAACGCTCGCCGTGCTGGGAAGCCTCGCCGCCGTCGCAAACCTCGGCGACAACGGCTCCTCGCGCGTGCGCCCGCCACATGTGGTCACCGCATTGGACGGCCTGCGCGCGCGTCTCGGCCCTGCAGTGGACATCATCACCGCCGACGAAAACGACCTCGCTGCAGCGCGCGCGGCGGCCGCAGCGGCCGACGCCGTCGTCGTGGTCGTCGGCTACACCGCCGAAGACGAGGGCGAATTCATTCCCGGCGGTGCGCTCGACCTCGGCCAGGCGTCGTCAAATCCGGCGCTCGAGGCCTTCAGCGGCGCCCAGCGCAGCCGGCCCAATCGCCGCGACGTGGGCGGCGATCGCACCGACCTTGGCCTGCCCGCCGCGCACGTCGCGCTGATCCGGGCCGCCGAATCCGCCGGCAAGCCGACCTGTGTAGCGATCGAGGCGGGCTCGGCCGTGATCGTCGAGGATTGGATCGATGCGCCGGTCGCGATCCTGCAGACCTTCTACGCCGGCATGGAGGGCGGCGCGGCGCTCGCCGAAATTCTGTTCGGGGATGTCGCGCCCTCGGGACGCTTGCCCTTCACGGTTGCGCGCAATGCTGCAGACTATCCGCATTTCGATCGCGACGCCGATCAGATCACCTACGGTCCCTATCACGGCTATCTGCTGTTCGAGCGCGACGGCCGCGAACCGCGCTTCCCCTTCGGCGCCGGGCTTTCCTATGCGCAGTTCGAGTATCGCGCGCTCAGGGCAAGGCGCGCTGGAGACGCGCTCGACATCGAAGTGAGCGTCCGCAATATGTCCGACATGCCCGCAGACGAGGTGGTGCTGGCTTTCGTCGCGCCGCCGGGCCGCGCCGCCGAACGGCCGAAGCGTCTGCTGAAGGCCTTCACGCGCTGCACTTTGGCGGCGGGCGAGCGACGGACATTGAGCTTGCGGATCCCGTTGGCCGATCTGCGGTGGTGGAACCCGGCGACGCGCGCCTGGACGCTTGAATCTGGCCGACACCGGATCGAGATCGAACCGCGCGAGGGCCCGCCCTTGAGCGTCGACGTCGATCTTTAATCGCGCGGCGCGGCGGTTACGACGTCGGTTCGCGCCATTTGGCGACGCGGCAGGCGTCCAACGGATCGTCGGATTTGCGGTCTTTGCTCTTCATCGCAATTTTGCAGGCCAGGGCCTCGCGCGCGAAGGCGTCGACCGGCAGGTACGGGGCCGGGTCGCATTCGATCTGCTGCATTTGGTTGAAGAGCGTCTGGCGGCGCACGAGCGTGTTGGTGACGCGCACCAGATGATTGTTTTCAGCGCCCTGCTCGGGTTCCGTCGACGCAAGCGCGTCGTCGAGCGCGGCGGATTTCGCCATTTCGACGAATTCCTGGCGCATCAGCCGGCAGACCGGGTTCTCCGGCGGGCGCGGATCGGAGGTCTCTTGGATCTGGGAACAGGCCGACACGAACGCCGCCGAAGCGAGCATGACGCCGACAGCAGCACGCATAGCGACCTCCTGAGCGCGCAAAGCCGCCCTTTTCCCCGTCCCTAGACCTTACCTTTCCTCGGCCGCGGCGCCAACACGCGACGCCTGTTGCGCGACAGACCTCGGTCGCTATCGCCCCTCAAAGATCGGCGGGCGCTTTTCCAGGAAGCTCGCGACCCCCTCGGCATGATCGTGCGTCTTCATCAGGCGGCGGATTTCGGCGATCGCGTAGGCGCCGATCTCGCGCGCATCGCCATGGGTCGTGCGGCGAAGTCCGGCCTTCAAGGCCTGGACGGCGAGCGGCGGATTGGCGGCGATGCGCGCGGCGAGCGAAAGCGCGCGCGGCAGGAGATCCTCGTGCGCGACCACCTCGCCCACGAGGCCGATCCGCAGGGCCTCGGCGGCGTCGATGACGTCGCCGGTGAACAGCAATTCCGCCGCTTTCGATGGGCCGACGATCGCCGGCAGGCGGTAAAACCCGCCGACGTCGCAGACGAGCCCGCGTTTGACGAACAATTCCGCGAATTTCGCGCGTTCCGACGCGATCCGGATATCCGCGAACAGGGCGAGCTCCATGCCCCACCCGACGGCCGCGCCATTGATCGCGGCGATGATCGGCTTGTCGCAGGCGAGCGCCGCCATCGCTGCGGGCGTCGGTGAAAGCGCGCTTGGCGACGGGGTTTCCGGCTTGGGGCCCGCCATGATCTCGCGGACGTCGTCGCCGGAACAGAAGGCTGGGTCTTCGCCTGTGACGACGACGCAGCGCACGTCTGGATCGTCGGCGGCGCTCAAAAAGGCCCGCTCAACGCGGTCGTAGGCGTCGTAATTGAGGGCGTTGCGCTGTTCGGGGCGGTTAAGGGTGACGACAGCAACGCCGCCCTCGACGGTGAAGCGCACGCTTTCCGGGGCGGAATTGGCGGGCATGGAGCCTCCCTGGCGGCGGCGCGGTCCGATTGGCCGCAATCCGAGTATGGCCCGGCCCACAAAGTAGGCACAGCCCCTCATATTATCGTTTATCAATATGTTTTAATTGATATTCGATAGGTTTGTGGTCCATTGGGGCCGGCAGGAGGCTTCCCATGCTCGACGTTCGAGGACTGACGCATCGATATCCAGGCGGCGTGACCGCGCTTGACGGGGTCTCGCTCCAGGCGCCGCCCGGCATGTTCGGCCTGCTCCGGCTCCTTGCGCACGTCGATGTCGCCGAAGCGGATTTCGCCTTCGCTGGGGACTTGGAGGGGCGCCAGACAGCGCATCAAGCTCAAGCAATGGCCGTCCGCTGTACATCGACTCGGCGAACAGGCCGGAGAGAAGTCGCCGGCGCATGAGCTGCTCGGTGCGGTCGTCGAAGTAGGCCGCGCGCAATTCGTCATCCAAGTCTGCCCCGAGATACGCAAACGGCGCGATGAGGGCGCGGGGACCGTCCGGTCACGTGGTCGAAGACCGGACGGTCCCCGCGCGCCGTCCAACCGGCCAGAACGCCCGCGCCGAACGCCCCGTTCGGCCCGCCGCCCGAAAGCGCCAGAACGTCGAACGACCCGTCCTCGGGCGTGCGCCACTCGCTCATCGCCAAATGCTCGGCGAGCGGCCCGCTTTTGCTTTCGTGGTCATGGCTGGACTTTCCTTTCGCCTTCAGCGGCGCACGCCTTGAGCGGCGCGCCGCGGTCGCGCGCGAAATCAGTGCGCCATTTGTCGTCGACGTTGGGTGCAATGAAGATCGTGATGCGCGCACCGCTCGGCGCGGGGTCGAAGTCGATCTCCTCAAAAGTGTAGCCGAATCCACGCAGGCGATAGGTGGTGCGCCCCGTCGCGCTGTCGGTCGCAAAGCGCGACATCGGCAGCAAACTCGCCCGCTCCTCGAAGCAGCTGGCTACCTCCGCAGCCGGACGATTGCTGACCATTTCGGTCTGCGTCGCCACCTTGCGAAAGAAGTCCGGATTGCGGACGCCAGCTTTGTCGGGGGTGGCGCAAGCGGTGGTCGTCAGCGCGAGCGCCAGGATTAACGTCAAGCGTTTCATTTCGATCTCTCTCTTGGTTGATTGTTTCGATGAACTTCAGGCGCGCTTCGACGGCGCCCGCATGAGCCCAACGCCCGTCGCGATGAGCCAAATCGTCAGCCCCAAAAATCCTGCGATCGTCGCCAGGGAGAACGCCTCGCCGGATTGGCCGAGAGCGAGCGCCAAGCCCTCGCCTGTTCCAACCAAGATCGAAGCGGCCGTCGCATAGCCGATCGTCGCGCTGACGCGCTTGGCCTCGCGCCATTGCACCGCGCTGAGGAGCAGCACGAACAAGGCCGTCAGCAGCTGGCCAAGGTGTTCGCCGATCGCGACGCCGCCATACTGATTGATGAGCTCAAACGTCTGTTCCGCCGCGCGCTTCGCGGCCGGATCAGCGCTTGGATCGGCATGCGTCCGCGCCAAGCTCGGCACGACGAACACCCATCGCCACAATCCGATCGCCTGCGCGAGACCGGCGAGCGATCCCGCGATCGCTGCGCCGATGGCGAGCCCCGGCCGCTTCTCGATCGCCTTCGGCGTCAATGCCAGCGCCATGGCGAGCGGCGCGAGCATCAGCGCCGACAGGGCAAATCCATGCCATGTCAGGATGAGGTTCGCGCCGCCGGCCGCGAACATGTCGAGCGCTTCACCCGCAGGGCGACGCAGGACATTCGGATAATCATAGGTCGCGGCGAGGACCGCATAGGGGACATTGAACCCGACGGCGAGCGCGATCGTCGCGGCGCCGGTCATCATGCGAGGCTTTTCCATCACGCCGCCTCGCGCATGGCTTGGGCTTCGCCCGCGTCAGGCCAATAGCGGTCAAAATCGCGCTCGAGTCGCGTCATGCGCGCAAGGCCCGTGAGGGCGCCGACGAGCGCGGACTGCGCCGAACGCGAAAGCGCCGGGATCACGAGATCGGCGTAGTGAAGGGTCAACGCCAGGGCGCGCGGATCGGTCGGCATGCCGTCGGCATTCGTGCGTCCATCGGCGGCCAAACCATACATGGCGCGAAGAAACTTCTCGAATTGCGCACCCGGTGAAACCGTCGAGACGAAGATCGTGGGTTCCGACAGCGGATTGCGAAAGCCATGCGCCTGGCCTGGCGCGACGTCGACGCCCTCCCCCGCGAACAAGGACCTAGCCTCTCCGGCCGAGCCGATCTCCATTTCCAGAATGCCGCGCTCGACGCGGAAGGATTCCGCGATCGTGCGGTGCAAATGAAGCGGGCTTCCTTTGGCGTTCGGCGCCAGCGTGCACCGGAAAATGAGCGGGCCCGCATCGCCATGCAGCGGCGAGGCCAGGAACTCGATCCGATCGCCGGTCACAGGATTGTCGATGCGCCTGGGCGCGGGGTGGGTAGGCATGTCGAACTCTCCAAAGCCGATTGTCTCTAGTCGGTGACATTGGCTTTAGCAGCGATCGACGGCGCTTGGCAAGCGAAAGTCTCTGGTCGGTGACTATTTGTGTGCGCCCCTGAACTCGCGCTCGCGGCCCCTCAGGCGCGATGCAGCGCGTGCGTGAGCGGCAGGCGTCCGATGCTCTCGACCACCAGTTCGCGTCCGTCCTTGAGCTTGTGCCGGTTCAGGCCGCGCCACTCGCCAGAGCGATTGAGGCCGTCGTAGGCCTCATGCTCGTGGGCTGGATCTTCCCAGACCCATTCGTAGAGCGCGTCGAGGCGCTGACCGACCGCCGCGTCACGATCGACGCCGTATTGCACTTGGGCGGCCTCGTTCAAATACGCGACGCGCAGTTCGGCATCGACGAAGATGACGGCGTCGCCCAATCCCTCAAGAATACCCGCCGCAGCGATCTGCATCTTCGCGCCCAGGAATGCTTCGTTTGACTGTGCAACGACACAGTCAGCGAGCGATTCTTGAGCCGGAAGCAAGCTGGCGCCAGTCCCGTTTTCGGCAACCAGATTGGCTCCAAACGCCTCCTAGCGCGCACCAGGGTGGTAGCGGCGCTCGACATGGCCCTCGAGCTCATCGGGATAGAAGTACACGCGCCGCAGGTCGCCGCGCACGTAGCGGTCGGCCTGGTCGAAGAAATGGCGCGAGCCTGGATCGCCGCTCTGCCCGCCCGACGTCACGGCGACGGCGCGCACGCGCGGTCCGAACTCGACGATCGCGACGAAGGAGTTTCCGGAATCGCCGTAGTATCGCTTCGTGCCGGGACGCGGACGAGTAACGAACGCCGGCAGCGAGCCCCAGCGCTGGCTGGTGAACCCGATCGGAAGGCTGGGCTTGGAATCGTCATAGCGCTGGGCGATGTTCGGCGTAAGCCGCTGATAGCGGTTGATTTCACCCCAGGGCGTTTTCCACGCGCCGAAGTCGCGCTCCATGCGATCGAGCACGCCCGCGAGGATCTCCAGTTGCTCGGACGGCGGAACATCTCGCGCCGCATTGAGGAAGATCGCGTTCGGACGATCGGCGTAGCGGGGCTCGAGGCGCGCCCAGACCTCGTCGCCCCAGAGCTGCGCCAATGACATGGCGACCGACGATGTCGACCACCGGTAATCCCAGCGGCGCAGCACGTCGATCGGCTCGGCGAGACGCGCCTTCAGCGCTTCGTTCGGCGACGACGCATCGTAGGCAGCCACAAGCCCCGGGATGAGCGCGGCGAAGGCCGGTTGGTAGGTGTCGTAGGCGGCGTCGCGCAGCGTCTCGAGGGTGAAATCGCGCTTGCCCGAGAGCAACCGAAGCGCCTGCACGCCGCGCGGATTTTCTCCCGCATGGTCGATGTAGGCGGGATAGTCGCGCGCCTTCGGGCTTGCGTCGCCGGCGGCGGAAAACGGCCAGTTGTTGGTGTTGAAGACAAAACCGGACGGCGGATCGACGACCCGGGGAACTTCGAAGAGCGCATGAGCGCCGCGCCAGGCGGCGGCGGGATCAGCGCCGTCGACCGGCTTTGAGTAGTCCAGTGCAGCGCTGCGCCGGGCGATGAAATGCGGCATGTCGAACGCAATGACGCCTGATGCGTCGGCGAAGATGGTGTTGTTCGAGGAATTCGCCTGCAGCGCAGCGACCTTTTCGAACTCGGCGTACGAGCGCGCCTTGGTGCGCAGGAACGATTGCTGGAGCGCTTCGACCGGGCGATCCATCATCGCAAAGCTCACCCAGCGCTCCGCGCCCGCGCCGGGCAGGCGCGCGACGACCGGGCCATGGATCGTGCGATAGATCGTGAAGGTCCGGGCGCCGCCGCGCGGCCCTGCGGCGGTTCGGAACGGGATCGTCACCGTCTCGGTCGCGATCTGCATGTCACGGGCGCCATACCGTGCGAAACGCTTGCCGCCGCGGGTAGAAACGGTTTCGATAAAACGCGACACGCGCACGAGACCGCTCGTCGTGTGCATCCAGCCGGCTTTGTCGTTGAAGCCCTGATAGACGAAGAACTGACCCCAGGTGCTCGCGCCGTAGGCGTTGAGACCCTCGCCGCTCGTGATATGCGCTTCAGAGCGGAAATAAAGGCTGGTGTGCGGATTGATCAGCAGGAGCGCGTGGCCGTTCTTGGTGTTCTTCGGCGCTATGGCGATCCCATTCGAGCCTTGTTCGGACAGATCCAGCGCCTGCGCGGCCTTGCCGGGCGCTGGCGCGGTCGGATCGTAGAACTGGCGCAGGTCGTCCAGATCGATCCCCTCGATGTCGCCGCCGATCGAGCCTTCCGAAAACGCAAGCGTCATCCAGGGCTCGAACTTCGCGATCACCGCCGGCTTCACGTCTGGATGCGTCGCAAGATAATAGTTCAGGCCATCAGCCCACGCCTGCGCCAAGGCCTTGAGCCACGCGGGACAGGTCTTGTAGAGCGCCTTCAGCCTGCCCTCGCCATTGTACATTCGGGCGCGCAAATCAGCCCAGACGGCGCTTTCGCCGTCGATCTCGGCGCGCCGGCCAAGCGCGTTGACG
Source organism: Caulobacterales bacterium (assembly GCA_049317545.1). Classification (GTDB taxonomy): domain Bacteria; phylum Pseudomonadota; class Alphaproteobacteria; order Caulobacterales; family Aquidulcibacteraceae; genus REEB506. The sequence goes on from JBMOIB010000006.1 coordinate 39,141, forward strand.
TAATTCATCTCGACGCGGTGGAAGTCGTCTTCCGCCTGCGCGTACATCATGCCGAAAATGGCGTCGGCGTCGGTCGCGGCGGAAACGTGGGCGACGCCCCAATCGTCGCGACTAATCGAGACTTTCTGCGCGCGCGCCGCAAGCGGATCGGCGGCGAGCCCCGGCGCTGGCGCCAACGCCAAAAATCCCAAGGCCAAAATCGTCGCCAAGAGCCGCATGCCGCCCCTCCCCGTTCTCGATGCACGAACCTAGACGCACATGCCTGCAAGGTCGACCCGGCGGTGATGGACGCGAAAGGGCGGTCTCAGCTGACCTCTTTGAGAGGCCGTCGCGCAGCCCGCGACCGATCGCCCAGGAGGGACTGGCAATCGGTGATTTTGGCCTTCAGCACGGCGGCTCCCGAAGCCGTCGAGGCGCCGCGCAGGGCGAAGGCGTACCCGAGCGCGATCGTGGGCGACAGATCCTCTGTCGCCAGCGTCCCCATCGCCCACGACAACAGGGCCCCGTTGGCCGTCAGCGAGAGCGCGCGCTCCAGCAATTCCATGGAGACTGACTGCTCCAGCAGTCCCTCCGCCTGCGCCGCTTCCAGAAGCGCACGCCAAGCCGCGCGGTTGCGCTCCAGACGCTCCGGCGTCGCGAGGCCGGTGGAATCGCCGCCCTTGGCGTCGAGCAGCGCCTTCCACAGGGGTCGATAGAAATCCGGATCGTCCGTGAAATAGCGCGTGGCGAGCGCGTGGGCGGCGAAAATCCGCTCGATCGCATTGGCGGCTTTCAGCCTGCTGAAGCGTTCCACGAAGTCGCGCTCGTCCTCGAATACGGCGAGCACGACCGCGTGCTTGGACCCAAACAAATTGTAAGGCGTGGCGAGGCTGACGTCGGCGCGTTTGGCGATCATCCGCATCGAGAGATCGGTGTCGCCGGTTTCTCGGATCAAATCGCGCGCCGCGCGCACGATACGCGAGCGGCGCTCCAGCTTCGCCTGTTCGCGTTTCCCGGGTTCCTCGGACGCATCAACTGAAGTCTGGTCCATTGCGCGTCAGGCCGCTTGCGCGATGCGGTCGATATCGGCCTGGTAATCCACCGCCAAGGCCTTCAGCATTTCGACGCGCTCGGGGCCGGGCTTCGGCGGATAGGCGCTGGCGTTCCGCTTACGACCACGCATCCAGTACTGCAGGACGCGCGCGAGGTTTTGCGGCTTGGCGAGCCATTTGTCGGGATGTTCGAGCATATGAAAACCGCGCAGGGCCTGCCGGAGGAGATCAATGTCGCTGCGCAGGGCGATCTGGACGCCGTCCTCGATGAAGCTTTCGATCAACTTCGCGCGAAGGGTCTTGCGGTAGCTCGGTGTAAGCGCGCGACGGGCGCGCTTGATCGCCGCGCGGTCCTGGCGGCGCTGCGTGAGATAGAACGGCCGCAACTCCGCAAGCAGGCGATTGTGGAAGGCGAGTTGCCGCGCCGTCGGGTCGGGCGTTTCGTCGAGCGACAGGCGCAACATCTGCGCGCTCACCGCGGCAAAGGAGCAGCCGCGGCCATAGAGCGGGTTCGTCCGCACCAGCGTGTCGCCGAGCGCGAAATAGCCGCGCGTCGCGACCTTGCCGTCTACGACCATATCCCGCCACCGGCTGACGAGATCGCCCATGCCATGCACGCGACCGACAGGTTCGGCGCGCGCCGCGTTGGTCCAGCGCTCCAGCCCCGGCAGCAGCAGCGTGATCTTGTGGAACACCTCCGGGTCCAGAATGGATTTGCGCAATTCCATCTCGACCTCGGGGATCGCGATGGTGATCGAAAAGCAGCCGTTGTCGCCGGGAAAGACGCCGAACTTCAGGAATCCGAGATCGCCGTTTGCTGGCGGCGCACCGATCCGAGATGGCTCTTCCATGCCGGGCCTGAGGCGGTAATGGCGGGTGAAGTACAGGATGCCCGCAGATTCGCTTTCCTCGGCGATGCACGCGCCCTCGCCTTTCAACTGGTCGATCGAGAAGCCCGTCCTGCCGGACGCATCGACGACGATGTCAGCGGGCACGATCTCGGGTTGAGCGTCGCCGTCGCCGATCACGCCGAGCACCTCAATGACTCCATCCTCCGCTTTCCGCGTATGCAGCTTGCGCACGAGGAAGCTCGATCGGATCGTGACGTTGTCGAGCGTCTCGACGTAGCGGCGCATGGCGAGTTCGAGCGTGGTGCGGCGACTGGTGATGATCGTCAGCTCCGCATCCTCGCGCTGCGGTTGGTACCTGGCGCGCTGCGGCTCGGTCAGCATAGCGTCGAACGGGAGCTCGCGGACGCCAAGAGCGAGCAGTTCGTCCAACAGGCGGGGATGCTCGGCCTTGATGATCGTACGCAGACGCGCAAGGAAGGCGTGGCTCTGGCGCAGATGGCCGACGCCCGTGTGCTTCCAGTCATGGAACACGGCATCCGGATCATCTCCCGGCGGCGCCGCGTCGCGCTCCAGAATGACGATCCTGCGCCCGGTCGGCGCGAGCGCCAGCGCCGTGCACAATCCGCCGATGCCTGCGCCGATGACAGCAATCGTTTCGCTCATCCGTCGAGATCCTTCAGGAACGCGCAGATCGTCTCGTTGACCGCGTCCGGCGCCTCTTGCTGCGTCCAGTGCCCAATGGCCGGAATCAGCTTGTTGATGCGCAGGTCCGTCACATAGTTCGGCATCGCCTTCAGCGCCTCGGCCGCCATCATGATTACGCCATCGTTGGCGCCGCCGATGAAGAACGCCGGTTGGGCGATCGTCGTTGGCCCGTCCTTGGTCAATTCCCAGGTCAGGTCGTGGTTGCGATAATAGTTCAGCGGGCCGCGCATGCCGGATCGGGTGAATTCCGCGGCGTAGAAATCGAGATCGGCCTCGCTCAACCAGGCCGGCAGTGTTTTCGGATCCGGCAGATTGGAGAGCAGATCGTCGCCCTCCTTCTTGGGCGGCAGCTTCGTCAGGTCCGTCTCGCCGCCGGCCATGACCAGGAACTTGCGCAGCGCGGTGCGGATGTCGGCTTCGAATTCCGCTTCGGCGACGCCCGGCTCGAAGAAATAGAGCTGATAGAAGAACTGGCCGGCGAAAATCGCGCGCAGCATGGCCATCGGCGGAACGGGCGATCGCGGTAGGAACGGCACCGACAGCGCACCGACCGCGCGCACCACGTTCGGATGGTGCAGCGCCGCGGCCCAGGCCGTCGGCGCGCCCCAATCATGGCCGATGACGACGGCCGTCTTGTAGCCGAGCGCCGGTATCAGTCCGATGACGTCATTGACGACTTCGACCTGATTGTAGGCCTCGATGGCAGCGGGCTTGTCGCTCTTGCCGTAGCCGCGCATGTCCGGCGCAACGACATGATAGCCCGCCTCGGCGAGCGCCTTGAACTGATGCCGCCAAGAGTACCAGGATTCTGGAAACCCGTGCAGCAACAGGACGAGCGGCCCCTCGCCGGCTTCGGCGATGTTGAGTTCGATGTCGTTCGTCGCGATGCGACGCTCGCTAACGCCCGGCCAACTCATGCCGCAGCCTTCACGATGGCGCCCGGCAGCACTTCGCCGCGCGCATGCTGGTAACCGTCCGCCGCCGACCATGCGATGGCGCCGCCGACGATCACGGTATCCACCCCGCGGGAGTCGCGCACATAGCGATGGCCATCGCCTGGCACGTCATTCACGAACGTCTCCTCGCCGCGCGCGATTGCATTGGCATCGAAGATCGCGATGTCGGCCACATAGCCCGTCTCCAACCGTCCGCGCTCGGGAATGCCCCAGATGGCGGCGGTGTCGGCGGTGATCTTCTTGACCGCAGCCTCGAGCGTCATCGCCTTCAGATCACGCACGAAATGCGAGAAGAGATAGCCGGTGTCCCCATAGGTCGAGAACGACAGGATGTGCGCGCCGCCGTCGCTGGCGCCGATGTGGACATGGGGGTGATTGAGCAGGCCGCCGACCTGGGCATCGTCATTGTGCCCCATGTCAGCGGACAGGAAGTGCGCGTCCAATTCCTCTTCGAGCGACAGATCGATCATCGCGTCGACGGGCGTCGTCTCGCGCATTTGCGCAATCTCGCCGAGCGTCTTGCCGACGTATTTCTGGTTCGCTTCGGTCTTGACCTGGCGCAGAGTTAATCGCGGCCAAAGCCCCTGAAGCGCCGCAGCCTCCTTGACCAGCTTTGCGCGGCTGGCCGGATCGCGGAATGCCGCCATGATCTCCTCGGGCGAACCGAAACGCATGATGCGGTACCAACCCGGAAACCGGATGAACAGAAGGCTCGGTACAGCGAAGCAGAAGCTGATGTCGATCGGACGGGTCTGCACTTGCGGCCAGACGCGCGCGCCGCGCGCGAATTGCTCGTCGACGCGACGCATCACCCGCGCGACCGCAGCGCCATTGTCGGCGGTCACGAACAGCGGCGAAAAGGTCGTCGGTATGTTATGCCGCAGAGAGAGCTCGGCCAACTGATCGAGGCGCGCGATAGTCAGGTCCGGATCGTAGAATTCCGGCACGATCTGCAGCACGCGGCCATACTCGCCGAGAACCGCCGCGAGCGCGTCGACTTCCGCTGCATCGGCGTATCGGCTCGGCACCGGCTGCAGGCGCTCGTCCATGTCGACATAGCTCGTCGAGAGTCCCACCGCGCCTGCATCAAGGCATTCGCGCAGAACGCTCTGCATGTCGGCGATTTCGGCGGGCGTTGCGGTCCGCTCCATCGCCGCATCACGCATCACCCACAAACGGATCACGCTATGCCCGACAAGCGGCGCCACATTGATCGCGAGCCCTTTGCGGATGCGCGAGATGTATTCGGAGAACGTCTCCCAATCCCAGACGACGCCCTCCTTGAAAGCCTTGAGAGGCATCTCTTCGATCTGGTTGAACATGCCAACGAGCTTCATGCGGTATTCCGCCTTGAGCGGCGCGAGCGACAGCGAGCAATTGCCCGGCACGATCGTCGTGACGCCATGCGAAAGCGCCGGCTTCGCGCAGCCGTCCCACAGGAGCTGGGCGTCGAAATGCGTATGCGGATCGATGAAGCCGGGCGCGACGACCTTGCCCGTCGCATCAATTTCGCGCTCCGCTGAGCCCGTCACCGCGCCGATCTTGACGATCCGGTTTCCCTGCACGGCGACATCCGCGCGAAAAGCCGGATCTCCGGACCCGTCCACCACACTCCCGTTCCTGATGACGAGATCGTACATTGTCCGTTTCCTTCCCTTAGGGTTCGCCGCCCACGGCGACATATCTGTTCGACGACGCCTCAAGCGCGTCGCGCACCATTTCCCAGCTCTGTCCGACGAGCGCGTCGGCGCTTTCGGCGCCACAGGCCTCGATCAGATGGCGCACCGCGTATTCGTCCAGCGCCACGCGCGTTTCGCCGCCATTCTCGAACCGCAGCACCACCACGAGCTCGGCTTCGCCGTCATGGGCGGCGGCGACCTGCATGCGGCTGATGACGGCGCCGCCCATCAGTGCGCCTGCGGCGGTTCGACGAAAATAACGTCGCTCGGCAAGATCGGTTTGGCGGCGTCGCCCATCCGCGCCGCAGCGCGCATGAAGACGTGCAGGTTCCAGCTCTGCAGCTTGGCGACCGCTTCGGCCTCGGCGAGATCGGGCAATTCCCGCGCCGCAATTGCGGCCCAGGTGTCGCCTGGCTGCGGAAGGATGGACCGGCGTACGCGCGAGAGGGTCCCGGTCGTCATGGCGTTTCGCTCCCTTTTGACCAATTAGAACGCGTTATAAGTTTTCGGCAATCGGTGACGTTGAGGAAGGACCCCGGATTTATCGAACGCCGGTCAGCGCGCGTGGCAGGCTGGGCCGGCGGTTGGCGCGTCCGCCGCCAGCCACTAGTCTCCGGAAACAATGGGAGGCTCCTCGATGAAACGATTGCTGGCCGCGGCGGCGCTTTTGGCCATGACCGCCTCACCCGCGCTTGGCCTCGACCGCAAGGAGCAGGCGATGATCGCGGCCGTCGACCAGGAGGCGGCGCGCGCCGAGGCCCTGCTGGAGACGCTCGTCAACGTCAATTCCGGCACGCTCAACCTGAAAGGCGTCGAAACGATCGGCGCCATGATGAAGGCCGAACTCGAACCGCTCGGGTTCGCCGTGCGCTGGGTCCCGATGGGCGAAACCCAACGCGCCGGCCACATCGTCGCCGAAAAGCGCGGCCGCGGGACCAAGATGCTGCTGATCGGCCATCTGGACACGGTCTTTGAGCCGACCTCCCCGTTCCAGACCTACAAGAAGCTGTCGCCGACCAAAGCCGAGGGGCCGGGCGTCAACGACATGAAGGGCGGGCTCGTCGTCATGTTGCAGGCGCTGCGCGCCATGAAGGCCGCCGGCGCCTTGAAGGACGCCAACGTAACGATCGTTCTCACCGGCGACGAAGAGCGTGTCGGCCGCCCCCTCGAGATCGCGCGGCGCGACCTGCGCAAAGCCGCCGAGCGCGCCGACATCGCCCTGGAATTCGAGACGCTCGCGCAGGTCGACGGCGTCGACCACGCTTCGATCTCACGCCGCGGCGGCACGCAATGGCGCCTCGAAGTCAGCGCCGTGAGCGGCCATTCCTCGCGGATTTTCTCCGACCGATTGGGCAATGGCGCCATCTTCGAAATGGCCCGCATCCTCGACGCCTTCCGCCGCGAACTGCGGCCCGAGCCCTACCTCACCTATAGCGTCGGCGTGGTGCTGGGCGGGGCGCAAGCGTCGTTCGGGCCCGACGGCACGGGCGGTTCGGCGAGCGGCAAGAGCAACATCATCCCAGGCGTCGCGCTCGCCTACGGCGACATCCGCACACTGACGATCGCGCAGGCCGACAAGATCAAAGAGAAGATGCGCGCCATCGCGGCGCAGAGCCTGCCCGGCGCGAAGGCGACGCTGACCTTCGGCGACAGCGGGCCCGGCATGCCGCCGACGGACGGCTCGCGCAAACTGATGGCCCAACTCAACGCCATCAACGCCGAACTCGGCCTGCCCGCGATGCCCGAACTCGACCCGATGATGCGCGGCGGCGGCGACATTTCCGACGTGGCGCATCTGATTGAGGGTGGTCTCGTGGGAACAGGCGCGGCCGGCGACGGCGCCCATGCGGCCGGCGAAACCGTCGACCTGACGAGCCTCCCCCGTCAGGCCAAGCGTGCGGCGATTTTGATGTATCGGCTGTCGAAGGAGCGGCGCTAAACGGAGGTGACGACGCCCGTCAGCGCGGCTTTGCGCCTGACGGGCCGTTTTCGCCCTGCATGTAGCGGGCGAACGCGTCCTGCCATTCCGGGCGCCAGCGCGACAACGCGGGTCGGTTCTCGACGATGTCGCCGGCCGCCCAAAGGATGCGCTTCTCGTCCTGCTCGCGGGTCGTTTCGTTGTCCTGGCACAGAATGTAGAACTCGCCGCGCGCGATCCCGTCGAGCATCCGCTCCACGACCTGTTCGGACGTCCACGCGCCCGGCGGTTGTTCGGCGATCCGTTTGCGGATCATGCCCGTGAAGGTGAAGCCGGGGATCAAAAGATGCGCGCTCACTGCGCTCCCCTTTTGGCTCAGCGTGTACGCGAGACCTTCGGTGAGCGCTTTAACGCCCGATTTGCTGACATTGTACGCGGTGTCGCCAGGCGGCTGCGTGATGCCCTGCTTGGAGCCGGTGTTGATGATGAGCCCCGGCGCGTCGCGTTCGACCATTGCGGGCGCGAACGCCTGCACGCCGTAGATCGGGCCCATCAAATTGACGCCGAGCACCCGTTCCCAGCCTTCAGGATTAGTGAGCGCATCGCCGCCGCCGCCGATACCGGCGTTGTTCATCAACACGGATACCGGACCGAGTTCGGCCGCGACTTTCGCCGCGAGCGCATGAACGGCCGCGCGATCGGACACGTCGGTCTCGACGGCCAGAACATCGCCGCCCAGCGCCGTCGCCGCCGCGTCGAGGCCCATCCGGTCGGCGATGCACACTTTCAACCCGAGCGACTTGAAACGCGCGGCGGCGGCCAGACCGATCCCGCTCGCCCCGCCGGTGATGACGGCGACGTTTCCGGCGGCCAATGCGGGATGGGTCATGTCAATCTCCTTGGATGCGGCGGGACCTTTTCGCTGGCGTCCAGCGGCCCGCTATCCTGTCATGCCTTCGACGCTGCTGTCGCTTGCATTGGCGATCCTGAGCAATGACGTATCGCCGCCTGCGGCGAATGATGCGACGCGCGAGGCCGGCAGACGGCGACACCAGCCCCGAGCGACGGCCAGTTGGGCAATCGCAGCGCCGAGGGCGCCGGCCAGATGATCCGTGCGTTCGGACCAGTCGAGACAAGCGCGACACAACGGCCGCGGCCGTGTTTCCAGACTGGCCACGTCAATGCCCACCGCGATGAATCGCGATCGGCCTTTTGGAGTGAGCACGAGGCCATCAGCAGCAGCCGTAATCAACCCATTGTCGAACAACTGGGCGTAAAGCGCCGTTGCGACTTCGCCGGCCAGATGATCGTAGCAGAAGCGCGCTTTTCTCAACGCCGGATCGCGCGGCCCAGGCCGTGTCCGCGAAAGGCCGACGCGGACTGCAAGCCCCATCAAGGCTTCAACCGCCATGGCCACGTCGGGTCCCGCGATCCGGTAATAGCGATGCCGCCCCTGCACTTCGACGACGAGCAGGCGGGCCTCAACAAGCTGAGCCAGATGCGTGGAAGCTGTAGATGCGGCGACGCCGGCCTCGTTCGCGCATTCCCCGGCGGTGAGCGCGCGGCCCGCCATCAGCGCGGCGAGAATATTGGCGCGCGCAGGGTCGCCGATCAGCGCGCCGAGCCGGGCAATGTCAGGTCCGTCTTTCATGGATGCACATTGGCCAGACATTCGCGCTGACGCTTCGATAGCCATCGAAGCATCGCCCAAGCGTGACGCCCTAGGGTGGCCTCTGTCAAACCACGGAGTTCACGATGATCACCTGCTTCATCCGCTACGAGCTTGAGCCGTACAGCCAGGAGGCGTTCGCAACATATGCCCGCATGTGGGGCCAGACGATCCCCGCGTGCGGCGCGAACCTCATCGGCTATTTCGGCCCGCATGAGGGCTCTCTGACCACGGCGTACGGCGTTTACTCGATCGATGATCTCGCCGCCTACGAAGCCTATCGCGCCAGATTGAAGGCCAGCGAAGGCGGGCGCGCAGCCTATGCGTTCGCGCGCAAGGAACGCTTCATCCGGCGCGAAGATCGCATCTTCCTCACCCTGCAATCCGCCCCGCACGCGGAGGTCGTGAAGCCATGATTGCCGTCATTTTCGAAGTATGGCCAGCTGCAGATCACAGAGAGACCTATTTCGATCTCGCGGCGGCGCTCAAGGAGGAGCTTGCCGGAATGGACGGCTTCGTTTCAATCGAGCGGTTTCAGTCCCTCGCGGAGCCGGGCAAGCTTCTGTCGTTGTCGTTCTGGCGTGATGAGGCCGCGATCCGCGCTTGGCGGCATCGACCGTCGCATCGCGCAACCCAAACGACCGGGCGTTCCGGCCTGTTCAGCGACTACCGTTTGCGGGTCGCTCCGGTCGCGCGCGACTACGGCCTGCACGACCGCGACGGCGCGCCGACCGATAGCAGGGCTGCGCACGGTTAATGCGAAGGCGCGACCGGCCGAGGCTGGCGGGCGAGCGATGGCGCAATTGCGCGAACGTCGGGGCCCTGGCGGTGAAAGGGAGCCTGACGGCGAACTCTCGCCGGACCGCACGTGTATCTCG
>JBMOIB010000007.1:0-45300 GCA_049317545.1 Caulobacterales bacterium
TGCAAATGCACGTCGATGACGGCCTTCCAGTCTTCCCAGGACATTTTGTGGAACATGCCGTCGCGCAAAATCCCGGCCGGATTGACCACCGCGTGCAGTCCGCCGAATTCCTTGAGCGCCTGGTCGCGCATGTTCTCGACTGCGGCGTAATCGGTGACGCTTTCGGAATTGGAGATAGCTTTGCCGCCGGCGGCGCGGATTTCGCGCGCCACGGTTTCGGCCGGCCCGGCCGAGCCCTCGTCGCCGCCGGCGACGCCGCCGCCGAGATCGTTGACGACGACGGCCGCGCCCTGCTTGGCGGCTAGAAGCGCGCATTCGCGGCCGATGCCGTTGCCGCCGCCGGTCACCAGAACGACTTTTCCGTCCAAAACGCCCATGTCGGTCTCCTCTGGATTGTTTGAAGCGAAGCTAGCTGTGGCGACTAGCGGTGTCGAGGCGAGGTCGTTTCAGCTTCCGTTGCATCTGCTCCCGTCTGCGGTAAGCGGGGGCCTCGTCGATCCTCGGCGTAGGCGAGCGCGTCTTCGAAGGCGTCCATGCGCCACAATTGCGGAAACAGTCGGATCCAAGCCGCCGCGCAGATCACCGCGCCGACGCCGCCGACCACGACGGCCGTCGCTGGTCCGAGCCACCGCGCGAAAACGCCCGACTGGAATTCGCCGAGCTCGTTCGAGGCGGAGATGAAGACGAAGCTCGTCGACGCCACGCGTCCGCGCATTTCATCAGGTGTAGCGAGCTGGATCAGGGACGAGCGCACATAGACCGAGACCATATCCGAGGCGCCGACGACGACGAGCGCGGCGACCGAGAGATAAAACGACGTCGATAGGCCAAACACGATCGTGGCGAGACCGAACACGCCGACCGATGCGAACATCCAAACCCCGACCCGCTGACGCAGCGGCGCTGCCGCAAGCCAGATCGCTACGCCCGCCGCGCCCACCGATCCCGCCGCGCGCATGATTCCAAGGCCGCTCGGACCGACATGGAGAATGTCGCGTGCGTAGACCGGCAAGAGCGCCGTCGCGCCGGCGAGCAGCACGGCGACGAGATCGAGCGAGATCGCGCCGAGCACGACCTTGTTGCGCCAGACGTAGGCGAGGCCCTCCAGGATCATGGCTGCGGCGCGGGCGTCTTTCACCGGCGTCTGGCGCGGCGCGCGGATCATGGCGCACACGCAAAAGCTCGCAGCGAAAAACGCGGCGGAAATCCCGTAGGACGTTAGCGCGCCGCCAGGTCCCTGCGTTTCGCCCCAGGCGATGGCGAGCCCGGCGAGCGAGGGGCCGACGATGCTCGATGTGGAGAAGGCGAGCGACGACAGCGCGATCGCCTGCGGCAACTCTTCGCGCGGCAGCAGGGAGGGCAGCATGGCCTGGCTCGCCGATGGCGCGAAGGCGTTGACCGCGCCTGAAACCATCGCGGCGATGAACACGGCGATCAGGGCGGCCTCGCTCGCCAGCGCTGCCGTGGCGGTTAGCGCGAGCAGGGTGACGACTTTGGCGGCCTGGTAGAGCTGAAGGATCAGCTTGCGGTTCCAGCGGTCCGCCGCCTGTCCGCCGAACGGCGACAACAGAAGCAGCGGCGCGAACTGGGCGAGCCCCACAAGCCCGAGCAGAAAGGCCGAGTCGGCCACTGATCGCCCGGAATCGCGCGCGATCTCGTAGACCTGCCACCCGATCGTCGTCGCCTGCATCTGGAAGCCGAGCGTGCCAAGCGCCCGCATCGTCCAGAAGAGGCGGAAGTTCGGATGTCGAAACGGCGTGAGGGAGGGCAGGCGCACGGCGTCGGCACCGTGCGGCGCCTTCGGCCGATACGCAACGCTTTGACATGGCGTGCGCGTGGCCCTATGAGCGCGCGCGCTTTCGCGGAGCGTTCGCGACGATGACATTTGTCCAGGCCTTAGAGCGACGATCCCGGTCGCCGCGCCTTGCGTTCCGCGTGCGCTGATTTCTGTGCGCGCTTCTTGATCCCTTCGCCGACGAGCGCGCCTTGGCTGTCCTTTTCGCCCCCGAACATCCCGTCCATGCGCAGGCGATCGAGCGCGTGCTCGACGCCGCCTTCGGTCCTGGCCGGTTCGCCAAGGTCAGTGAGCGCGTCCGCGAGGGCGCGCGGCTCGACTACGCCCGCTCGCGCGTCGCTCTGGCGGGCGGACGTCTGATCGGATGCTGCCGCATGTGGCCAGCGCAGGTCGGCGCGGGGCGCGCCTTTTTCCTCGGGCCGCTCGCCATCGACCCGAAGCTGCAGCGCAGCGGCCTTGGCGCCCAACTCGTCGAGGCGACCGTTTCGGCGGTGCGAACCTCCGGCTTCGACGGCATCGTCCTGGTTGGGCGGCCGCAATTCTTCTCGCGGTTCGGCTTCACGCAAACCCCGGAAGGGCGCGTTGAATTGCCGGGCCCCACGGATCCGACGCGCCTGCAATGGCTCGAGTTGCGGCCCGGCGGTCTCGATCGCCTGTCTGGCCCGCTTATCGCGTTTCGCGACGCCAGCCGAGCATGAGCAAAAGAAGGCCCGCGCAGGCCCAGGCGACGCCCGGCCCCAGCGGTTCGGCCGCCGAGGCGCGCACGACATAGCCTTCGCGGCGACGCAGCCCGATCCATCCATCGCCAAAGGCGCTCTCGCCGCGGCCGACGCGGCGGATGTCCGGCAGCGGGGCGCCGGTCTCGCCGAGGATTTTCACGCCGCCGCCGGTTTCACGCGCGAGCGGCTCGAGCAGCGTCGGGTCGGCCGCCACGGCCGCGGCTTCTTTCGGATTGAGCGGGCCGACGGCCGCGAACGCGCGAAGTGCGCCGGAGCGGGCTTCATAGATGCCGTTGCGCGGCTCGGGCAACGTGGCGCGGAACAAGCCAGGACCGGCGGCGTCGAGCGGGACCTGCGTGCGGGCGCCGTCCGGCGCCGTGACGTCGATGGGGCCTGGCGCGTCGCCTAGGGTGGCGCGCTCGATGGCGAGTCCGCTGGGACCCGCGCTCATCGACAGGCGCTCGTCTTCCAGTTCGGGCTCCTGCATCAGCCAATGAGCGAGGCGACGCAGCAATTCGCCGTGCGGTCCGCCGCCGTCGTAGCCGCGCGCCCACAGCCAGACCTGGTCAGACCAGAGCTGCGCCACGCGCCCGCGTCCGGCGCGGTCGAGCACCAGGAGCGGACGCCCGCCAGCGCCCGTCATGACAATCTGACCGCCGCCGGCGCGGGCTGCGACCATGCGCGTCCATCGGCCCCAGGTGGAGGTTTCGGGCAGGCCGCGCACCACCGGATGGCGTGCGCCGAGCGCCGTCGGCGTCGGGCGGAAGAGGCCGTCGACGACCTGATCGTCGGGCTGCGAGGGCAGGATCGCGGCCAGCGGCGTGCGCGAGAGCGAATCCTCGCCTGCATCGCCCGGCCCGGCTGACACAAGCAGCGCGCCCCCTGCTTCCACCCGCCGCGCGATGTTCTCGAAATAGCTGAACGGCAGGATCGAGCGGCGCTGATACCGATCGAAGATGATCAGATCGAACTGGTCGAGCTTTTCGACGAACAGCTCCTCGCGCGGGAAGGCGATGAGCGCGAGTTCCTCCTGCGGCGTCGCATCCGGCTTTTCCGGCGGGCGCAGGATGGTGAAGTGGACGAGATCGACGCTGGGATCGGACTTCAGGAAATTGCGCCAGACGCGCGCGCCGGGATGCGGCTCGCCCGTGACGAGCAGCACGCGCAAACGATCGCGCACGCCGGCGAGCTGGAAGGCCGCCCGGTTGTTGGCGGCGCTGATTTCCTGCGGACCTGGATCGACTTCGACGACGACGAGGTTCGCCCCACGCTTGGGCGTGCGGATCGTGGTGGTGAAGGTGCGCCCGGTGGCGACCGCGTCTTCGCGCACGGTTTGGCCGTCGACGATGATCCGCACCCGCGCCGTCGCGCCGACGCTCGGATCGATCACGCGGGCCTCGATCTGCACGGGTTCGCCGACGATGCCGAAGGCAGGTGCGGAGATCAGTTCGATGCGCCGGTCGCCGCGCTTTGGGTCGCCGACGATCAGGGCATGCACTGGGCCAAGCGGTTTCAGGCGCGCAAAGTCTTTCGGCGCGTCCGAGATCTGCCCGTCGGTGATGAGAATGGCGCCGGCGATGCGGTCGCGCGGCGCGTCGGCCAACGCATCTTCGAGCGCGCCGATCAACGCAGTGCCGTCGGGCCCGCCGGAGACCTCGCGGACGCGTACATCCAAGCCGGTCTGCGCGCGCAGCGCCTGCGCCGCCGCCGCGCCGGCGGCCCGCGCGGCGTCTTTGCGTCCGGCGAGCGCGAGCGACTCGCTCTGGTCGATGATGACGGCGGCGATGTCGGCCATCGGTTCGCGGCGCTCGCGCACGATCATCGGCCCGGCGAGCCCGACCAGGATCAGCGCGACGCCAAGCCCGCGCGTCAGCGGCGCGCCGCCGCCCCGCCAGAAGTAAATCGCGAGCAGAAGTGCGGCGATCGCTGCGAGCGCGGCGAACGCCGGCCAGCCGATGCCAGGATCGAAGGCGATGCGGTCGGCGATGGTCATCGGCGGCGCTCGCGTCCGCCTTGCTGGCCCAACCGCTCGAGCAGCGCCGGCAAATGCACCTGGTCGCCTTTGTAATTGCCGGTCAGCGCCACCATCACGAGATTGACCCCAAACCGCAGCGCCAGCTCACGCTGACGTCCCTCGGTGGTCAGCGGGCGGCCGGCCGAGTCGGCCGCCCACGCCGCCGCCCAATCGCCGTCGCCCACCATCAACGCCGCGACGCCGTCACGGGCGGAGGCGGCGCTTGCGCTTTCGGCCCAGACCTTCGCGCCGCGCAAACGGCCAGGGAAGGCCGAGAGCAGGTAGAATGACTTGCCGAGCACATTGTCGGCGGCGACCGGCTCAAGCGGCGGCGCATCGAAGCCCTGCAGCAGGATGGCGGCCGGTCCGGGCGTTCCGGTCGGGCGCGGCGCCCCGGCGTCGCGCGTGTCGACGAACAAGAGCCCGCCCAGGCGCATGTAGCGGTCGAGATTGGCGACGGCTGCGTCCGGCAGGCGCTGCGGTTGCGACGGCGCCGCCCAGTAGAGGATCGGATAGACGCTGAGGTCGTCGCGCGCGGGATCGACGCCCACGGGCGGTCCCGGTTCTACCGCGGTGCGCTCAATGAGCATGTCGGTCAGCGCCGAAAGGCCGGCGGCTGTCATTCGATCGACGCGCGCATCGCCGGTCCGCACATAGGCGAGCCGGATCTGCATCGTCGGGTCTTCCGGCTGCACCTGCGCGCGCGCCGTATCGGGCGCCGCGAGCACGGCGAACGCGAGCGCTAGCCCGACGGCCGCTGCGCGGCGCGGCAGCCGCGGCAGTCGTCCTGAAAGGTGCAAGGACAAAAGGAAATCGAGCGCTATGGCGAGCGCCGCGAGCGCGAGCAGCGGGCCGCCGAGATCAAGCGGGCGCGCGCCGCCGAGCCCCATGCGCGCCGCGCCGGCGGGGATCGGCAAGGCGGCGAGGCTTTCCTCGCTCGTCGCCGCGTCGATGGCCGCTGCGTCGCCGCCTGCGCGCTCGTAAAGGCCGGGCGGAGAGGCCGGGCCAGCCTTTGCGGCGCCGAACGCATCCGCCGACACCAGCGGCGCATCCGGCGATGGCGCGGCCGAGGCGCCGAAGCCGTCGATCAGGCGCGTCGGGCGCCAGGGATCAGCGCTCGCGCGCGCCTCGGCGGCGCCTTGCGCACGGCCGGAGAAGGCGAGGGTTCGGCGCAGCATGTCGACGTAAAGGCCGGACAGCGGCAGGTCCGACCAGTCCGGACCTGCCGTAACATGGAACAGGACGATCAGCCCGCGCCCGCGCGGCGCGGCCGTCACGATCGGCGCGCCGTCGCTAAGACGGGCCCAAACGCGCGCGTCTTTGTCCGTTCCCGGATCGCCCAGAACCTGTCGTCTCACGGCGACGTCGGGCGGGATGACGAGGCCGGCGAACGGGGAATCGTCCGGAGGCGCCGCGATCTTTTGCGGTTGCTCCCAGGCGAGCGCCCCGCCGAGCGCCCGGGCGCCCGGGCGCAGACGCACGGGCAGGAGATCATCCTGATCGTTGGCGAGCCGCGGCCCCGCAAAGCGCACCAGAAGGCCGCCGCGCGCCAGCCAATCGTCGATCGCTTCGCGGTCGGCGGGCGCGATGCGGCTCGCGTCGGCAAGCACCAGCGCCTGGGCGCCCTGGCTGATCAGCGCCTTCGGCTCACCGCGACGCGCGGTTGCGAAGGGACTGATCGCGCGTTCCACATAATAAAGGTCCTGCAGCAGCGTCTGACCGCCGGCGACGCCGACGTCGACGAGGCCGACGAGCGGTCGTCCCGAGCCCGCCGGCAAGAGGCGCACAGCGCCGGCGCTCTGCTCGCCGACGATGCGCACGCGCGCCGCCCGCGCCGCGATCTCCGGCGGCAGGTCGATCCGCGCACGGGTGGTTTCAGCGCCCGGCTCGAAGCGGAACGGGGCGGCGCCGAGCGCACGTCCTTCCAAGGTTTCCGCGGCGAGCGCGCCCGACGCTGCGCCGTCGGGGCCGCGTTTGATTTGCGCAGCGAGGCCCTCGGCAGTCGCAGCCGCGTCCACCAGCGCGCGCGCGGTGAGCGCGGGGGTTCGAACGACGAGCGGGCCGCGTTGCGCGAGCGCCGCGCCGAACGCCGACGTCGATCGTCCGTCCACGCCGTCCGCAAGCCACACGATACGCGCATAGCGCTGCGGACCGTCGGCCAAACGCTTGAGCGCGTCGGCGCGATCGGGACGCCAGGGCCGCGGCTCCAGTGCGGCGATCGCGGCGCGGGCGCCGGCGGGCGACATTTCCTCGTCGACGCGCGCTGCGCCACGCGCCGGCGCGGTCAGGAGAATGTGGACGGGCGCGCCTGACCGTTCGGACTCTGCGGCGGTCGCGTCGGCGGCGCCGCGCAGGTCGGACCAGAACGGCGCGCTGGTCCAGCCGTCGTCGATGACCAAGAGGATTGGGCCCGCCGGGCCGATCGACGGCGGCGCCTGCGGCGCAAGGCTCGGGCGCGCGAAGCCTGCGATCATCAAGGCCGCAGCCATCGCCCGCAACAGAACGAGCCAAAGCGGCGCCCGCTTGCGGCTTTCCTCTTCGGTCGAGAGGCCGAAAAGCAGGCGCAACGGAGGGAACGCCGCGCGCCGCGGAGCGGGCGGCGTGGCCCGCAGGATCAGGAACAACGCCGGCAAAGCCGCGAGCGCTGCGAGCGCCCAGGGCGCGGCGAAAAAGATCGGGCCGATGTTCACCGCTGTTCACCAAGCGCAGCTGTGAGCGCGGCGAGCACGGGCGCCGGGCTGCGGTCGGTGCGGTGGGTCAGCATGACGAAGCCGTACTGGGCGGCAAGCGCGCGCACCCCGGCGCGCTGCGCCGCGAGGCGCTCGCCGTAAGCGGACTTCGCCGATTGTGCGCGCCCGAACAGGACGGTGTCCTTGCGGCCGGGGAATTCGAAGAGCGTGCGGCCTTCGAACGGAAAGTCCTCTTCGGCGGGATCGCAGACCATGAGAAGCGCGCCGCTCGCGCCGGCTGCCGACGCCGCTTTGAGCCGCGTGCGCCATGGTTCGAGCGGACCGTAAAAATCACTGCAATACAGGGCCGCCGTACGCGACGACGGCGCCGGCGGTTCGCGGGCGGCCGCGAGAGACAAGTCTTCGGCGAGACGGTCCACGGCGCGCGGCCCGGCGCGCGGCGGGGGACCGCCGAGCGCGCCCGCGCGCTCGCCGCCGCGGGTGACGAGGATGGCGAAGGCGAGCGCGATCGTCAGGGCGCGGCGCTTTTTGGTCGGCAGATCCGGCCCGCTCGCCCAAGCGAAGCCGTCGTCCGGATCGAGCCAGACGAGGGCCGTTTGGGCAGCCTCGCGCTCGCGTTCGCGCACATAGAGGCGCTCCCCGCGGGCCGAGCGGCGCCAATCGACGAGGCGTGCGCCGTCTTCCGGTCGGTGATCGCGGAATTGCCAGAAGGCCTCGCCGAGCCCGGCGCGCCTGCGGCCATGGACGCCCTGCGCGGCGCCGGCCAGCCGGCGCGCCTCGAGCAGGATTGCGGGAAGATCGCCCGCAAGTCCTTCGGCCTCGAACCGCGCGGCCCGCGCGCGCGCCGCTTCTGCGGCTTCGCGTGCGCCGTTCGGCCGCGATGGTGCGTTCACGCAGCCCTCGCAGCGAGATCATCAACGAGACTGTCGACGTCGAGACCTTCGGCGCGGGCGCCGAACGACAACGCCATGCGGTGAACGAGCGCGGGGCGGGCGAGCGCGGTGACGTCGTCGATCGCCGGTGCGAGGCGCCCGCGCAGCAGTGCGCGCGCGCGCACGGCGAGCATCAGCGCCTGGCCGGCGCGCGGGCCGGGGCCCCAGGCCACGTGGGCGTTGACGCGTGGATCGGCGGACGACCCAGGCCGCGCCGAACGTACGAGCTCGAGGATCGCGGCCAGCACCTTCTCGCCGACCGGCATGCGCCGCACGAGCTGCTGCAGCGCGAGGAGGCGGCCGGCGTCGAGCACCGCGCGTGGCGTCTGATCGCCGAGCCCTGTCGTTTCCACCAGAATGCGCCGCTCGGTCTCTTTGTCCGGATACGGAACGTCGATCTGCAGGAGGAAGCGGTCGAGCTGGGCTTCCGGCAGAGGATAAGCGCCTTCGTGCTCGATCGGGTTCTGTGTGGCGAGCACATGGAACGGTTCGGGCAGATCGTAGCGTACGCCCGCCATTGTGACGTGATGTTCCTGCATGGCCTGGAGCAGGGCCGATTGGGTGCGGGGCGAGGCGCGGTTGATTTCGTCGGCCAGGAGCAGGCTCGTGAAGATCGGACCCTGGACGAAACGGAACGCCCGTTTCCCGGTCTCGTCCTGGTCGAGGACTTCCGAACCGAGAATGTCGGCGGGCATCAGGTCGGGCGTGAACTGCACCCGGCCCCAGGGCAGCCCAAGCACCACTGCGAGCGCCGCCGCAAGCCTGGTCTTGGCGAGGCCGGGGGCGCCGACGAGCAGCGCATGACCGCCGCCGAGGATCGCCGCGAGCACCAATTCGACCACGCGCTCCTGGCCAAAAACCGCCTTGCCGATCTCGGTGCGGACGCGACCGAGCATTTCGGCGGCCGCTTCGGCCTCGCGGACGAGGGCTGCGGCGTCGGGCTCAGCGGAGGGGGGCAGAGTCATGAGGGCGATGCGTCCTGGAGGATCGAGGATTATGATTGCGGGAGGAATTTAGGCGATCGAACGGCGATGGGCGAGCATACCCCTTCCTTACAGGCCTTTTTGGCCGAACTGCAGCAGTCCGGAGGCGCCGGCCCTGGCCGGGCGCCGCCGCCGGTCGAGCGCTGGAACCCCCCGGATTGCGGTGACGCCGGCATTGAGATCCTCGCCGACGGGACGTGGCGACACGAGGGCGCACGCATGACGCGCGAGTCTCTCGTGCGGCTATTCGCCTCGATCCTGCGCAAGGACGCGGACGGCGTGACCTATCTGGTGACGCCGGTCGAGAAGGTGCGCGTCAGGGTTGAGGACGCGCCGTTCACGGCCGTCCGCGCCGACCGGCTGGGCCAGGGGGAGGCTCAGAAGATCGTTCTCACCACGAATGTCGGCGATCAGGTCGTCATCGGTCCGGAGCGGCCGTTGAGGGTCGAGATTGGCCTCGACGGCGCGCCGCGCCCCTATGCCTTGGTGCGCGGACGGCTGGAAGCGCGGATCCTGCGGGCGCCGTTCTACGAGATCGTCGACTGGGCCGAAGCGAGACCCGACGGGCGCCTGCGCTTGACCAGCGACGGCGCTGCGTTTGACCTCGGCGCGCTCTGAGACGCATATCCGGCCATGGCTTACATCGACGACGCCGACCTCGACGCGCGCCTGCGCTCGCGGCTCGATCCGCTGGACTTCACAGCCGGCTGGGCGGATCCGCCGCCGTTCAGCGATTTCGACCTCGCTCCGGAGGCGCGCCCTGCAACACGGGGACCGCTGAAACCCGCCGCCGTGCTCGCGCCGATCGTGCGCCGCCCGGGAGGGCTCACGCTGCTGCTCACCCTGCGCACGGCCGATATGCCTACCCATGCAGGTCAAATCGCGTTTCCAGGCGGACGGATCCAGGCCGAAGACGACGGGCCGGTGGCGGCCGCGCTGCGCGAGACCCATGAAGAGGTTGGCGTCGAGCCGCGCTTCATCACCCCGCTCGGCGCCATCCCGGCCTATGAGACCGTGACCGGTTATCGGGTGGCGCCAATCGTCGGCTACGTCGATCCAGGGTTCACGCTGAGGCCCGATCCGCGCGAAGTCGCCGACGTGTTCGAGGCGCCGCTCGCCTTCCTCATGAACCCGGCCAACCATGAGCGCCGCGAAACCGAATGGCAGGGCGGGCGCCGCGCCTATTTCGTAATGCCGTTCGAGAACAGGTTCATCTGGGGCGCCACCGCCGGCATGATTAAACGGCTCTACGAGCGGCTCTATCTTTGACGATTTGCAGCGGGGCCTCGACGGCGCGCATCGGCTCGGTTAACCCCGGCCCGCGTCCGGCGATCGGACGCCAGAACTTGGGAGGCCGCGATGGCGGGCATTGGTTACGTTTCGGTCGGCGCGAACGATATGGACAAGGCGCTGGCGTTCTATGACGCGCTTTTCAGCCTGATCGGCGGCAAGCGCATGATGCCGACGCCGAACGGCGTGATCTATCAGATGGCGAACGGACCGATGTTCATGGTCACAAAGCCGTATGATCAAGGCGCAGCGACCAAGGGCAATGGCACGATGATCGCCATCCAGGCCGACAGCAAAGAGCAGGTCGCGCAATTGCACGCCAAGGCGCTCGAACTGGGCGGAACTTGCGAAGGCGAGCCCGGCCCGCGCGGCGCGTTCGGGACCTTCGCCTATTTCCGCGACCTCGACGGCAACAAGCTCGCCGCGTTCGTGATGGGCGGCTGAGGCGTCAGCGCCGCGGTCGCCCCTTAACGGCGCGGTCGCGGCGCGCTAAGCCCAAGCCATGTTGCGCCGGTACGGCCTGATCCTGTTCGCGTTCGCACTGCCGTTCCTCGTCTATTGGCTTTACGCCATTTGGCGAGCCCGGTCGGGCGTCCGCGATCAATGGCCGACGACGATTCTGATTCTCGCAGGCGCCGTTCTGGCCGCCGAGACCCTCGCGGTCGCGGCGCTCGATGAGCCGCGCGTGCGCGATGGTCGCTACATCCCGGCGCATATGGAGAACGGCAAGCTCGTGCCGGCGCGCACGGTTCCGGATCCTCAGCCATGACGCGCATCGCACACGCTACCTGGCTCTCGTCCCCGTCCACCCGCGCGGTGCTCGCCGCGTTGGAAGCTGCTCAGCCGGGATGCGCGCGGTTCGTCGGCGGTTGCGTGCGCAACGCGTTGATCGGCGCGCCGGTCGACGACATCGACATCGCCACGCAATTGACGCCGGATGCGGTGGTCGCGGCTGTCGAGCGCGCCGGCCTCGCAGCCCACCCCACCGGCATCGAGCACGGGACGATCACGGTCGTTGCCGATCGGCAGCCGTTCGAGGTCACGACACTGCGGCGGGACGTCGCCACCGACGGGCGCCGGGCCACCGTCGCCTTCACGACCGATTGGACCGAGGACAGCGCGCGCCGCGATTTCCGTATGAATGCGCTCTACGCCGATCCCGACGGCGTCGTGCATGACCCTACAGGCGGTGGTCTCGACGACGCTCGCGCCGGCCGCGTCGTGTTCATTGGCGACGCCGAGACGCGGATCCGCGAGGACTATCTGCGGATCCTGCGCTTCTTCCGATTCGGCGCCTGGTACGGGAAGGGGCCGTTCGATCCGGTTGGACTTGCCGCCTGCGCGGCGCTGCGCGACGGCCTTGCGAGCCTCTCGGCGGAGCGCGTCTGGAAAGAGACCAAGAAGCTGCTGGCCGCGGAAGATCCGCGCGCGGCGCTGGCGGCGATGGCGCAAGCCGGCGTGTTCGCCGCGGTTCTGCCGGAGGCTGACGGTCGCGCCCGGCTCGATCAAATGGTCGAGATCGAAACCAGCCGCTTCCTTCCGCATCATCCACTGCAACGGCTCGCCGCTTTGTTGCCCCTCGATCCGGACGTCGCTCGCAGCGTCGCCCGCCGCCTGAAGCTCGCCAACGACGAACGCGATCGTTTGACGGTCGCGCTCGGCGCAGAGCCGCGGATCGTCTCTTATCTCTCGCTGCGCGACGTGCGCCGTGCGCTCTACGTACTCGGCCGCGAGACGTTCATCGACCGCGTCAAACGCGCCTGGGCGGCCGCGCCGGCCGGTAAAGCGGATGCCCAATGGCGGGCGCTCCTTGCGCTCGCAGAGGGCTGGACGCGGCCGGTTTTTCCGCTCGACGGCGCGCGCGTGATGGCGGCGGGGACGCCGCCCGGCCCGATGGTCGGCGCGGTGATGCGCGAAGTCGAAGCCTGGTGGATCGACGCCGATTTCATCGACGATGAATTGTCACTGGCCGAGCGGCTGAAAGCGGTCGTGCAGGGCATGATCTGAACGCTCGACGCGCACTTTTGTTCTATATATGTTCTTTTCGTGGCCGTTCAGGAGGGACCCATGCGACTGTTCTACGCGCCGCGGACGCGATCATTCACGTCACTCTGGATGCTGGAGGAGGTCGGGTGTCCATATCAGCTCGACCGCGTCAATTTCAGCGCGCCTGATTTCCCATCCGACGCGTTCAAGGCCGTCAATCCGATGGGCAAGCTGCCGGCGCTCGAGGACGGCGCGGCGCGGTTCGGCGAGACCGCCGCGATCCTGCTCTATCTTGCCGACAAATTCCCCGAAGCCGGGCTCGCGCCCGCACCGAATGCGCCTGAGCGCGGCCGGTTCCTGCAATGGCTGATGTTCCCGGTCGGGACAATCGAACCCGCAGCGATGGATCGGCTCAACAATGCTCCGGAGCGCCCGGCGCAATTGGGTTGGGGCAGCTATTCACGGATGATGGCGGTGCTCGACGCGGCGCTCGCGCATGGCGGCAATCTGCAGGGCGGCGACTTCACGGCCGCCGATCTCTATTGCGCGTCGTCGCTGCGCTTCATGATGGCGTTTGGGATGATCGAGAAACTGCCCTCGTTTGAGGCCTATGTGGCGCGCGCCATCGCCAGGCCCGCCTATCTTCGCGCAAGCGCGATCGAAGAGGCGCAGGGCGCAGCGACCGCTCCAGCGGCCTAGGCTTCGCGGGAGTAGGACGCCGTCGCGCGTTCGCGGCGGCTGATCTTCACGATCCGGCAAACCGCTCCAGAAGCCGGCGCAGATACTCGCGCTCGGCTTCTGGACGCCGTGGGTCCTGCGCGCGGCGCCGCAATTCGTCAAGGATCTCCCGCGCGCGCTCGCGCTGCATCGTTTCCGGCAGGCCGACGTTGTCGCCGCCGTCGACGCCGGCCCCGACGCGGCGCCCCAGCGGGTCGCGCGCGCCCTGGCCGTCGTCGGCCATCTGGCCTTCACGCCCGCCTTTTTGCGAGGCGCTCTTGGACATTGCATCAGCGCCCTCGCGCATCGCGCGCAGCGCTTCGTCCTGCGCCGCACGCGCCTTGCCGACCTCACCGCGCCGCAAAGCCTCTTCGGCTTCGCGCATCGACTTGCCGGCCTTGCCGAGCTTTTCGGCGGCTTCCTTGTCGCCTTCGCCGGCGCCGGTTCCGCCTTTGCCCTTCTCGCCCTGCTGGGCCTTGTCGAATTCGCGGCGCAGATCGTCCTGGCGCTGGGCGAGTTCGCCGGCCGAGGGGGTCGAAGGATCGCTGCGGCTGTCCTGCCCGTTCTGTTCGGCGCGCTGGGTGTCGTCGCGCAGCGCGCGCTGTTTGCCGATGGCGTCGGACAAATTTTCCAGCCGCTGATCGAGTTCGCGATTGCCCGGTTCGCCGCCCTGGCCGGGACCGTTGGCGAGGCGGATCTCGAGATTGTTCAACAGCTGAGACAATTGCTGCAGCAATTGCTGCGCTTCGCCGGTTCGGCCTTCCTGATTGAGCCGCTTCACGTCATCGAGCATACGCTGGATGTCGGTCTGGCTTAGCGAGGATTGCTCCTGCGCATCTTCGCGCGTCTCGGCGGTTTTGCCCTGGCGGATCGCTTCCTGCGTCAGCGCCTCGACGTACTTCTGCATGGCCTCGCGATAGGCCTGCGTCATGCGGTCGATTTCGTCCGCGCTGGCGCCGCGCGCCATGGCCTCCGACAGCGCCTTTTGCGCCATTTCCAGAGCCTTTTTGGCGTCGGCGCTGTCGCCGTATTCGGCTCGAAGCGCCGTTTCCCACAGAATGTCGGCAGCAGGGCGCACGTCGTCGATCCGGCCGGCCGTAGCGAGCGAACTGCGGGCGGCCTTCAGGCCGAGAAACACGGCGGCGTCGAGGAAGTAGCCGTCCTCCGGCGCACGGGTGAGCGCGTCGAGCATTTTCACGGCGCGGTGGATCCCCGGCGGCGCGCGTTCGAGGCGCGGCGCTTGATCGTCGGTGGCGATCACGAGTTCCTGAGCGCCAAACAAGGGATCAGCGACCAGCAGCGTCGCCGGCGGGCTGCGGCGGGCGGCCGGCTGATAGGCGCGACGTTCATGCAGCGCGACTTTGCGGATTTCGATCGCCGCCTGCGCCAGCGGCTGCAGGAAGATCTTCTCGGGCAACTTCACGCGCACCGGCGCGCTGATCCCTTCCTGACCCTGCGCATCGGCGACGATCACGCGCGCTTCAACTTCCATCCCGGCATAGGCGTGGGCGGCGAGATCGAGATCGACGTCGGCTTCGGCGGCGCGTGGTTCAGCAGCGGGGCTGTCTAGGATCGTGCGCTCTGGTGGGGCGCCGACAAGGCCTTCGGTAGGCGCAACCGGCGTCAGCGCGAGCCAAGCCGCCCGGACCCCGAAATCGTCCTTCGCCGCCCAGGAGAACTTGACCTTGCCGTCGGCGATGATCGGATCAGCGGCGAAGCGGGCGCTCGGGGCGGCGTCGGGCGCGGGTTCGATGCGCCAGCGCGCTTTCGTCAGAAACCGGACGATTTTGAGCGTTCCAGCGCCCGGCAGCGCCAGACGCGCCTCCCAGGCGCCGTCGGCGGCGCGGACGAAGGATGTCTTGAGCGTTTCCGGGGTGAGCGCGCGCGCCGTGCGGTCCGGGATGAACACGAGGTCCGGCGGACCAACGGGGCCGGTCACGCGCACCGTCACTTCGACCTGCGGCGGCGTTGAGATCGTCTGGCCAATCCGGTCCGAGAGGGGAGCGGGGCCCGCCCCCGTGTAGGCGGCGGGGCTCGCCCAGCCTTCGATCTGCAGCGGGCCGTCGCCGACCAGTGGGCCAGGGTCGGGCAGGACCGCGCGAACGAAACGATCGCCAGCCTGCGGGCCGGCGACGATGATCCCTGCGACCGCTACAAGCGGCGCGATGAAGCGCAGCCGCAACGGATCGGCGGCCTTCAGCGTCGCGCGCGGCGGGGCGGCGACGGCGCGGCGCGCCAAGTCCTCGGCGTCCGTCTGGGCTTTGCGCCACAAGGCGAGCCCCAAGGGGTCGAGCTTGGCCGGTTGATCGTCGAGCGGTTCAAGCGCCCCGCGATCGAGTTTGGCGTCGATTTCCAGGCGGGCGCGCGCCTCGGAATAGGTTGGCGATCGATAGGCCTGGGCCGCGCGCAATGCGAGCGCCGCCAGCACGACAAGCGCGGCGATCGTCGCAAGCGAAGCGACGAGCGGCGGTACGAAGTCGTGGACGCCGAAAAGCGCCGCTGCGATCCACAGACCGGCTGCGACCCCTGGAACCAGCGCCAACGGCCCGCGTCGCTCCGCGCGCAAGGCGCGGCGGGCGCGGTCGATTTCGGCGGCCAGCGCCTGTCGGGCGTCGCCGTGTTTCATCGAGCCTTGGTCATCGCGGCCATCATCTCTTTGATCCTAGCACGACGCGTTCCGCAATCACCCTCGGCGGCGCGTGCGGCCAGGATATGGCGGCATGGCGCCCGCAGGTTCGGCGGCAGGCGGTCACCGCAGCCAGTCCGGGAGGCGTTCCCAGGCCAGTTGCTCGTCGATCTCGACCCGCCGACGGACGATTTCGAAGCGATCGCCGCGGACCAGAACTTCCGGCGCCAGCGCCCTAGAATTGTAGGTCGACGACATGACTGCGCCATAGGCGCCGGCGGTCATGAACGCGACGCGGTCGCCCGGCGCCAGCGGCGGCAGGACGCGGTCGCGGGCGAAGGTGTCGCCGGTCTCGCAGATCGGGCCGACGAGGTCGGCCGGCGAGGCCAGCGCGCCAGGCGGCGGCGCGATCAGCGGCTGGACGTCGTGAAAGGCGTCGTACATTGCGGGACGGATCAGATCGTTCATCGCCGCGTCGACGACGACGATCCGGCGATCTGGACGCGTCTGGATGCGGATGACTTCACTGAGCATCACTCCCGCATTGGCCGCGATCAGGCGGCCCGGCTCGAACTCGAGCGCCACATCGAGCCCCGCCGTCGCGCGCTTGACCATGGCGGCGTAGGCGGCTGGAGCCGGCGGTTCCGGTTCGTTGAAATAGGGGACGCCGAGGCCGCCGCCGAGATCGAGGCGTTCCACCGCACGGCCTTGCCTGCGCAACGCCTCGACCAGGCCGCGCATCACGCCGAACGCCGCCTCGAGGGGCGCGAGATCGCGGATCTGGCTGCCGATATGGACGGCGAGCCCTTTGGGCGCGAGGTGGGGATGGGCGCATGCGCGGGCGTAAAGGGTCAAGGCCTCCTCGGGCCCGACGCCGAACTTCGCGTCCTTGCCGCCGGTGGTGATCTTGGCGTGGCCGCCGGCGCCTACGTCCGGATTGACGCGCACGGCGATTGCGGGCTTTGCGCCAAGCTCGGCCGCAACAGCCCCCAGCATGTCGAGCTCGGCGGCGCTTTCGACGTTGATCTGGTGGAGACCCAGGCGGACGGCCTCAACCAGTTCAGACTTGGTCTTGCCGACGCCGGAAAAAACGATCCGTTCGGGCGGCGTCCCGGCTTTCAGGGCGCGGGCGACCTCGCCGATCGAAACGGTGTCTGCGCCGCAGCCGAGGCGCGCCAGGGTGGCGAGAACGGCGATGTTTGAGTTCGCCTTCACGGCAAAAGCGACGAACACCGGGTCGGGCGCGAACGCGTCCACGAACACCCGATAATGGCGCTCGAGCGTCGCGGCCGAATAGACGTAGCAGGGCGTACCGACGGCTGCAGCGATATCGGCGAGGCGCACGTCCT
The DNA here is from genome assembly GCA_049317545.1 of Caulobacterales bacterium. Lineage (GTDB taxonomy): Bacteria > Pseudomonadota > Alphaproteobacteria > Caulobacterales > Aquidulcibacteraceae > REEB506. The sequence continues at coordinate 17,102 of JBMOIB010000007.1, forward strand.
CGGCCCACAATTCGCCGTCGCGGCGCTCGAAAAAGTTCATTGCGTCAGTTGGGTCGTTGGAAGGGTGAGGTGGGCGGGGCCGGCTGCAGAGTGGCGGGCGCTGCGGGTTCAGCCGGCGCAATCGGCACTTCGGTCCGTTGCCGACCCGGCGCGGCCTCAGTGGCGACCGGGCTTTGCGCGGCGGCCTTGGCCGCGGCTTCGGCTTCCGCTTTGCGCTTCTGCTCGGCCTCGTAGCGGGCGTGTTCGGCCCCGAACAGCGGCGGCGGCCGATCCAGACCGCCACGCAGACCGCATCCCGAGAGCGCGATCAGCGCCGCAAACCCCAGCAAAATTCGGCTCATGTTTCGAACTCCTCGTCCTCGGAGGCGGCTTCAGCGAGTTGGCGACGCCAGCGTTCGACCTCGGCGCGCACCCGCTCCGGCGCGGTCCCGCCCGCACTAGCACGGCTCGCGGCCGATTGCTCCACGCTCAGGCGGGCGACGGCGTCGGCATTGATCCGCGGGTCAACGGCCTGGAATTCCGTGAGCGGCAGGTCGGACAATTCGCTGATCCCCAGCTCTTCGGCCCGCTTCACGATCGCGCCGGTGATGTGGTGGGCCTCGCGGAACGGCAGTCCCAGGGCCTGGACGAGCCAATCGGCGAGATCGGTGGCGGTCGAATAGCCTTTAGCCGCTGCGGCGCGCAGCGCGGCGCGGTTGAACTGGATCGTTTCGATCATGCCCTGCATGGCGGCGAGGCAAAGGGCATAGGCGTCGAACGCCTCGAAGGTGAGGGCTTTGTCGTCCTGCAGGTCCTTGGCGTAGGCGAGCGGCAGGGCCTTGATGATCCCCAAGAGCGCCGAAAGGTTCGCAGAAATCCGCGCGGCCTTGGCGCGGATGAGCTCGGCGGCGTCGGGATTGCGCTTCTGCGGCATGATCGACGAGCCCGTCGACCATTGATCCGCAAGACGCGCGAAGCCGAATTGCGGGCTCGTCCACAAAACGATCTCTTCGGCGAGGCGCGAAAGGTGCGTCGCCGAGATCGAGAGGGCGGCGAGGGCCTCGAGTGCGAAATCGCGCGACGCCACGGCGTCGAGCGAGTTGGCCATCGGTTCGGCGAACCCGAGCATGTCGGCGGTGAACTGCCGGTCGATCGGGTAGGAGGTGCCGGCGAGTGCGGCGGCGCCCAACGGGCAGCCGGAGGCGCCAGCGTGCCCGCAGGCGGTGGCGACGCGCATCCAGTCGCGTTCAAGCATCTCGACATAGGCCAAAAGGTGGTGCCCGAGCGTGATCGGCTGGGCCGTCTGCAAATGCGTGAAGCCGGGCATGATCCAGTCGGCATGGGCGCCAGCCTGCCCGACGAGCGCCCCCTGCAGGGCGCGGATCGCATCCTCGGCTTCGACCAGCGCCTGGATCACCCACATTTTGAAGTCGGTGGCGACCTGGTCGTTGCGCGAGCGGCCTGTATGAAGGCGCTTGCCCGCTTCGCCGATGCGCTCGGTTAGGCGCGCCTCGATGTTCAAGTGGATGTCTTCGAGTTCGCGCGAGAACGTGAAAGCTCCGGATTCGATTTCCGCGGCGATCTCGTCCAAACCTGCCTGTATCGCGGCGTCGTCGTCGGCCGTGATAATTCCTTGCGCGGCGAGCATGGCGGCGTGGGCTTTCGAGCCGTCGATATCCTGGCGCCAAAGGCGTTTGTCGACATCGATGGACGCATTGATCGCCTGCATTACGTCTGAGGGCTTGGCGGCGAATCGCCCGCCCCACATTTGCTGGCCGGCGCCGGCGTCGTATGAGCGCTTGTTCTGGGGATCGGACATGAGTGAAACCAATGGAGCTGAGGCGCAGGCGGCGGGCGCGCGCGGGCCGGGCCCTGATAAACCAAAATCCCGCGAACCCAAATCATGGGCGCTGAAAGCCGCAGCAGGGATGTTCGTCGCCGGTGCGATCGGTTTCACGCTGATCGCTTGCGAGGCCGGACGACCGACACAGGCTCAGGGCTTTGAGCGCTTCGCCAAGGGCGGCTTGTCCAAGCTCGTGGTCGACCCGAAGGCGCCCGCACAGCCAGAGACCAATTTCCTCACCGGCGAAAACCAACCGGCTGCGCTCCAGGATTTTCGCGGCAAGGTCGTCGTCGTCAATCTCTGGGCCACGTGGTGCGCGCCTTGCGTCATTGAGATGCCGACGCTTGCGGCCCTGCAAACCGCCTACAAGGACAAGGGTCTGGTGGTTGCACCCATTAGCGTCGACCGGCTCGCCGACCGCGACGCCGCCAAGGCCGAACTGGCGAAGCTGAGTTCCGGGGCGCTGACCTTTTATGGCGATCACACCTATCGCATCGCTTACGACCTGAAGGCCGAAGGCTTTCCTACGACCATCATCTATGGGCGCGACGGCCGCGAGATCGGCCGGGTGGCCGGCGAGGCGGACTGGGCGGGGCCCGACGCGCGTGCGTTGATCGAGGCGGCCCTGGCGGAATAGCCCTCTCGTCGTCCCGGCCGAACAAAGCGAGCGCCGGACCCTCGTTCCGATTAGGGCGCCGAACGCGGACCGCTCACATGCCAGAAAGCGCCAGTTCCACCCGGGCGATCTGGGCGAAGAGGTCGCGCTTCGAAGCCGGCGTTTCGGGCGCGCTCGGGCCGGGAAACAGCGCCGTAAGTTTCGCCATCTCGGCCTGCGCCGTAGCGAAGCGGGCCGCATCCTTGGCCTTGAGCGCGATGCCCGCCTTGGACAGCGCATCCTGTGCGCCCAGAGCCGCGCCGAACGCATGTTGATATTCAACGGAGTCGATCCCGCCGCCTTCGGCATGGACTTGACCGTAAAGCCCCCTGGTAAGGGCCAACATGCGGCGGACGAGTTCGGAATCTACACCGCCGCCCTTACGCTGCAGGTCATCGATCTTGACGCTCGCCTTGGCGATGGCGTCGTTCATTTTCTGATTGGTCGGCGTTTGAAACGCCAATTGTTCAACGGCGTCGAGGTCAGGGCGCGTCAGTCCAGGCATCTCGGTCGGCGCCGCGTCGAACACTTCGAGTGCCCCCTGGCCGACAAGCACGCCGGCTTCCTCGACCATGCCGGCTTTCGCCGCCGCCTGGGCGACGAGCAGAAATCCTTTTAGGTGCTGGAAGCGCACGGCGCTGCGTGCGCCGCCGGAAAGGCCGGCATAGGCGTCAGCGGCGCCGGCTTCACCGGTCTCGCCGCCGCTCGCAGCGGGCGCAGGAGGGGGCGGCGGGGCTGCGCTTTCGCCGCTTTCCCCACCTTCGCCGCCAGCCTGGGCGCTGCTTTTGGGACCCTGCTCGCCGCCTTCGCCGCCGCAGGCCGCCAGACCGAGGCTGGCGCCGACCAGCGCAGCCGCGCCGACGCCGCGCCAAAGCTTCAGCCGATGGTCCAATCCCCGCATTCGCTTATGCTCCGTTTCGCTGAGTTGACCGGACCATGCCCTTGTTGCAAACCGTTCGCAACAGGAGGCGTGCAATGATGATCCTGCTCGAAGGCGTTCTTGCGCCCGAAGACCTCGCCCTCGTCCGCTCGACCCTCGCCGAGATAAGCTTCGTCGACGGAAAAGCCACGGCCGGCGCGACCGCGCGGCAGGTCAAGGCCAACCTCCAGGCGCCGGGGACAGACGAGCGGATTCGCGGTCTTGAGCGCTTTGCGCTGGACGCGCTCATGCGCCATCCGACCTTCGACCTCGCTGCACGGCCAGCGCGCTTCTCGCGGGTTCTGTTCTCGCGATACGAGCCAGGCATGCGGTATGGCGCCCATACCGACGACGCGCTGATGGGGCGCGCAGGCGATCAGATCCGCACAGACCTGGCCTTCACCATTTTTCTCGCTGAGCCAGAGTCTTACGAAGGCGGCGCTTTGCTCGTCGAGGGGCCGGCTGGGCAGACGCGGGTCAAGCTTCCGGCCGGCGACGCCGTGCTTTATCCGGCGGGCGCCATCCATGAGGTCGAAACGGTGGGCGCCGGGGCGCGCCTCGCCGCCGTCGGTTGGGTTCAGTCGATGATCCGCGAGCCCATGCGGCGCGAGATACTTTTTGATTTGAGCCGCGGCCGCGCCGGAGCTTCAACCGAGGCCGCGCTTTTGATCGACAAGGCGATTTCGAACCTGTTGCGCCTGTGGGCCGAGCCCTGACCGTTCCGCGACGGCGACTAAGATCAATCGGCGGCGCGGCGTAACGCCACAAGCGCCTGGTCGCGCGCGCGCGGATCGCCCGCGGCGATGATCTGCCCGCCTCGCCAGGCGGGCTCCCCGCGCCAATTCGTGACCGATCCGCCGGCGCCCTCGATCACCGGGATCAGGCCGGCGACGTCATAGGGCTTGAGCCCGCTTTCGACCACGAGATCGACGTAACCACTCGCAAGCATGGCGTAGGCGTAGCAATCACATCCATAGCGGGTGAGGCGGGCCGTGCGGCGCACCATTTCGAACCCTCCGGCCTCGGACGGATTGAATAGGTGCACGTCTGTGGTCGAGGCGGTCGCCTCGCGCAGATCGGGACAGGCGCGCACACGCAGCGGGCGGACGCCGTGGCGGTCGTGCAGGTCGGCGCCGCCGGGCCAGCCGCGAAAGCGTTCCTGAAGATAGGCTTGATCGATGATGCCGATGATCGGCCGCGTTTCGTATGTTAGGCCGATAAGCGTTCCCCAGAGCGGCAGGCCGGAGATGAACGCGCGTGTGCCATCGACGGGGTCGAGCACCCAAGACCATCCGGATGCGGACGGCTTCAGGCCGAATTCCTCGCCTTCGATCCCGTGATCCGGGTATCGGCTCTCTATGAGCGCTCGCATAGCGCGTTCAGCGCCGCGATCTGCTTCGGTAACGGGATCGAACGCGCCGCTCGCCTTGTTCTCGATGTCGATCGGCCCCGCCCGAAAATGCGGGAGGATCGCCGCGCGGGCGGCGTCAGCCAATTCGCCGGCGAACGCCAAAAGTTCAGCGCTGTCGGCGGGGGAGAGAAAGGGGTGCTGCGGCGTAACCATGCCAAAGGCATAGCACGCCGCAGCGCAACGGAAACGCGAGACGGGTCCCCCGGCGCGCAGGACGCCCTAGGAACGTTGCGTCAAGCGGCGTCGGAGCTCTCTTCCTGGAGCGCTTTCGCGAGGTCGAGGAGGCGGCGACGCGGCCGTTCGCCGAGCTTGTAGTAAGCCCGGATCAGCTCGAGCGTTTCCTTTTGGGAAAGCACGTCGGCTGCGATCAGGTCGCGATCATTGGCTGGCTGCGCGTTCGGAGCGGCGTCCGACGGTCCCAGATTGAGACCTTCGAAGAAGTAGCCGACCGGAACGTTCAACGCGACCGCGAGCTCGTGGAGACGGCTCGCGGTGACGCGGTTTGCCCCGCACTCGTATTTCTGGATCTGCTGGAATCGAATCCCGATCGATTCAGCCAGTTGTTGTTGGGTCATTCCCAAGAGACGCCGACGGCGGCGGAGCCGCTTGCCGACGTGGAGATCTGTCGTATTCGCCATGTTGCGCCCGTCCGATGCTATTACTCCGGACAGTCCGGAGCGCTTTCGCCATCAACGGGCGGGGAGCAAAGCGCGTGCCGAACTTCTTGAGTAACAATGAACCGAAATTAACCGATGAGGCGAGCCAAATCGTCCGTACGCGTCATTTAGGCGCGTTACGTGACATTTGTGCCCGGGTACGGACGATATTGACCTGCTGAGCGATGGTGTCTCGGGCGCCGCCGAGCAGGTCCATCTTGTAGGTCGGCTTGGCCCAGGGGCCGGTGATCCGAAACGGGACGGCGATCCCAGCGCCTGGGGCGAGACCCACTTGGGAGAGGATTGAATCCGACTTCGGACGGATGCGGATATCGATTGCGCGTTGACCGAGGTCAATAATCCCCGCGGCGGTGATTTCCGCGGAGGCGGCGCGGATTTTGAGATCGTCCGTCGCGCCGACGCCGTCTGAAATTGTGAAGTTGGCGGCGAAGGTTTTGAACGGCGTTCGGGCGTTGGGGCCGAGGACATCGCCCGCCATAGCAGTGCGTATGGTGCGGGAAATCCCCCCTAGGTTGATTCCGCGCAGGGCGCCTTCGCTCAACGAGAGAAAAATGGCGCCGTCGGACGAACTCACAAGCGTTTGCTGGTCGCGGCCGCGGCTCTCCAGGGTGAGCTTTACGTTGCTGCGGCCTTCCAGTTTGGTGAAGCCGGCGGCGTCGGCGAGGAAGCGCGCTGCATCGACGCCGGCGACATCGAGCTCCTGGCGCAGGACGACATCTGGGGCGCGTGCGTCGAGCTCGATACGGCCCTTGCCAGAGCCCCCGTAGAGCGTCAGGTCCGACAACGTGGCGGCCAGATAGCCGTCGTGGACCACGACGTCGAGCTTGGCGCGGTCGAGCTTGAGCTTGAGCGCTGTCAGGGGGCCAGTGGTGAGATCGAGGTTGGCGTCGACGGCCTTCAGACCGGCTAAGTCGATCGGCGTCTGGCTCCAACCCGTGGGGGCCGCAACGTCAACGCTTTCAATCCGCGCGGTCGGCGCAGCGCCAGGCGCGGCGCCGTCCGAGGGGGCTGGCGCCAGGTAAGGGTTGAGGTCGAGTTCCTGGACTTCCAATCGACCGCTGATCGCCGGCTTGGCGCGGGCGGTTTCGACCAGGAAATCGCCGCGCGCCTTGATCGCGTCGAGCTCGAGGGCCGCGTTTTCGAAGGCGGCGCTCTTCGGGCCAAGTGTGAACCGGCCAGCGACATGGAATGTCTGAAGATTGGACGCCTCGCCGATTGGCGTGCCGATCCAGGCGGCGAGTTTGCGGAGCGACGGACCGCCGGCCTCGAACAATCCCGTAAGTCCGCCTGTCTTGACGTCGAATGCGCCGTCGAAAGCCGCAGTGACCGGCTCTGACTTGATCGAAAAGGCGAGCGGTGAGGTCTTGCCCTCAAGGACCGCCCGCGGCGCGCCGAGCTTGGCGGCGATATCGAGTTTCTGGCCGTTGAAGGCGGCAGTGCCGTCGGCGCCGAGTGGCGCATCGAGGCTCGGAAGACTGACGACGGCGAAAATGTCCTGAACACCCGTCCGCGTTCCCGTCTTGCGGTTGGAATAGCTGACAATCCCACCCTCGATCCGGGCGCCGGCCAAATGCACGTCCTTGATCCCGCCGTTTGGGCTTGCGCCGGGGCGCGCGGGCTTGGGCGCCTTGATCGGCGAAAGCACCCAGTTCGGACGGCCTTCGGCGTCAAGTTCGAGCGATAGCCGCGGCTTCACGAACACCAATGCCGTGACATTGAAGTCCTGGTTGAACAGCGGCGCGACCGCGACGCCGATCTGGATCTCTTCGGCTTCGAGCAGGCTTGGCGCTTCGCCGCCGGCGACGTTCGCGAGCGTGACGTCGCGCGCATGAACGCCGATCGAGGGATAAAAGGCCGGTTGCACCGCGCCATTGATCGTGAGCACGCGACCGGTTTGTTCGTACGCGGCTTTTTCAATCAGGCCTTTGACGTCGAACCGCCCGATAAGGAAGTAGCCGAGCCCGGCGAGCCCGGCGACAAGCGCCAGAATCGCGACGACGATGATCACCCAAGTCCGCTTCATGGCGCGCCTCCCGCTCAGCGCGCGCAAACTAACCTGAAGGGGGAGCCGCCGCCTATGGCCGAACCCAGCAAATCGCGCTGCGGCGTTCCGGCTTATCCGATGGCGGCTTTGGCCATCCGCTTGCGCTCGTTCGGATCAAGATAGCGCTTGCGCACGCGCACGGCGGCCGGCGTCACCTCGACGAGTTCGTCGTCGTCGATCCAGGCGATGGCTTGCTCGAGCGTCAGGCGGCGCGGCGGCGTCAGGCGGATCGCTTCGTCTTTGCCGCTGGCGCGCACGTTGGTGAGCTTTTTGCCCTTCATCGGATTGACGTCCATGTCCTCGCCGCGCGAGTTTTCGCCGATGATCATGCCCTCGTAGACGTCTTCGCCGTCGCCGATGAACATGGTTCCCCGCTCTTCGAGGTTCCACAGCGCGTAGGCGGTCGATGCTCCGACATCGTTGGAGACGAGGGCGCCGTAGCGGCGCCCCGGCACGTCGCCGCGGTAAGGCGCCCAGGAATGGAACACGCGGTTCATCACGCCGAAGCCGCGGGTGTCGGTCATGAACTCGCCGTAATAGCCGACGAGCCCGCGGGCCGGCGCGTGAAAGACGAGGCGGGTCTTGTCGCCGCCGGACGGCTTCATTTCCTGCATTTCGGCTTTGCGCAGGCTCATCTTTTCGATGACGACCCCGGAATATTCCTCGTCGACGTCGATCGTGACTTCTTCGATCGGCTCGAGAAGAACGCCGTTTTCATCGCGGCGGGTCAGCGCGACCGGGCGCGAGATCGATAGCTCGAAGCCCTCGCGACGCATGGTTTCGATCAGCACGCCGAGCTGCAATTCGCCGCGACCGGCGACTTCGAAGCTGTCCTTGTCTTCCGTCTCACGAACGCGGATGGCCACGTTGCCTTCCGCTTCGCGCAAGAGACGTTCACGGATGACGCGGCTTTGCACCTTGTCGCCGGAGCGGCCGGCGAGCGGGCTGTCGTTGATCAGCACCGTGATCGCAAGCGTCGGTGGGTCGATGGCCGGAGCGGGGATGGCTTCGGCGACGGTCAGGTCGCAGATCGTGTCCGAAACCGTGGCTTCGCCCATGCCCGCGATCGCGACGATGTCGCCCGCCAGAGCTTCATCAACCGGCACGCGCTTGAGGCCGCGATAGGCCAGGAGCTTCGACAGGCGGAACCGCTCGATTTCCTTGCCCTCGCGGGACAGCGCCTTGACGGTCGTTCCGGTGACGAGCTTGCCGGACTCGACCCGGCCCGTGAGCACGCGGCCAAGGAACGGGTCAACGTCGACGAGCGTCGCGAGCATGGCCGGCGGAGCGTCGATGCGGTCCTGCGGCGGCGGCGGCGGCACGTGCGCGGCGATCAACTCGAACAGCGGGGTGAGATCTTTCCGGGCATCGCCCAACGCCTTGAGCGCCCAGCCTTCCTTGCCGGATGCATAAAGGCTCGGGAAATCAAGCTGCTCGGACGTTGCGCCCATCTTGTCGAACAGGTCGAAAACCTCGTCGAGGACAAAGTCGGGGCGGGCGTTCGGCCGGTCGACCTTGTTGAGCACCACGATCGGGCGGAGGCCCCGGTTCAGAGCCTTTCCCAGCACGAACTTGGTCTGGGGCATTGGGCCTTCTTCTGCGTCCACCAGGAGGACACAGCCGTCAACCATGTTCAAGATCCGCTCGACCTCGCCGCCGAAATCGGCGTGACCGGGCGTGTCGACGATGTTGATCCGCCCTTCGCCCCAGACGATCGAGGTCGGCTTGGCGAGGATCGTGATGCCGCGCTCGCGCTCCTGGGCATTGGAATCCATCGCCCGCTCGGCGCGCGCCTCGTTTTCGCGGAAGGCGCCGCCCTGGGTGAGCATCTGGTCCACGAGGGTGGTCTTGCCGTGATCGACGTGGGCGATGATGGCGATATTGCGCAGGAAGGGCGCGGACATGAGCGTGCTTTCGACGGCGGTGGGCGTTTTGCGGCTGCGTTGTGCCTTTCCGCGGTCGCGGGGGCAAGGGCAGGTCAGACGAACGTCGCGCCAGCCTGCGCTGCGGCGTCGCATATGTGCGGTGCAAAATGACCTGAAAACTCGTAAGTGATTGATTTAATAGCAGGTCGGAAATCGCGATCGAACGTGAACGCGACCACGTCTTAAAAGCGGGTTGATTTTTGTGCGGCGCAGCGTAACTTGTCGGTCGTGCGGCGTCTCGTACGCCGTCGCCCTTCTCGGGCGTTTCCTCCCTAGTACAAACTCGCCCCGGGCTCGTCCCGGGGCGTTTTTTTTCGAATCCACCCCAACGACAGCAATTTCTTTCCGCGCCGCCCTGGCGTTGGAGCAGCTCGAGCGAGCGAACGCCTCAACGCAGCCGCAGAGGCCAATCAGCGGTCGCGGCTAGCGCTTCGACCAGTCGCGACATGTCGGCGCGGACGCGCGCAAACGATGACGACCGAGTCAAAGACCGCTCCTGAAGATATAGGCTGCGGTCGAGCTCGATCTGCAGGGCATGCACGCCGGCCTTTGGCCGGCCGTAGGTTTGCGTCGTGTGGCCGCCGGCGAAGGGCGCGTTGCGCGCGACCTTGTACCCTAGAGCGCGCAATTCACGTTCGATGAATGCGGTCAATTCGGGGTGGCAGGAGCCGCCAAAACGATCGCCGAGCACGACATCCGGCGCATGTGGCCCCCGCGCGGAGCTGGGCATTGAATGGCAATCGATCAACACCGCGCAGCCGAACATCGCCTGGGTTTCGGCGACGAGCGCTTCCAGCATGGCGTGGTACGGGCGATGCACGCCGTTCAGCCGCCGCTCGGCCTCGGAGATGGACAGGGGGCGGCGATAAATCTCTTCGCCATCGCCGGCGACCCTTGGGATGGCGCCGAGCCCGGCTTGCACCCGCGGCGAGGCCAGGAGCGCGCCGCGCGGCGGGCCGTCATGAAACATGTCGGGATCGAGTTCGGCCGGATCCCTGTTCAGGTCGACATAGGTGCGCGCCATGGTGGCGCAGAGGACCGGAGCGCCATGGGCGGCGGCCGCAGCGAACAATTCGTCCACATAAGCGTCCTCCGAGCGACGGAGGCTGTGAAGCGACAGGCGTGTCTGGGAAAGCAGGCTTTCCGGGTAGCGCCGCCCGCTATGGGGTGAGGCGAACACGAAGGGCGTCGTTCGACGTAAAGGTTCTATCACCATGTAAGGCGCGTCGCCGCCAAGGTCGGCGGTGTGTGGGCGCTTGAAGGCGTTTGCGTTCAAGGCGCCGGTCGGATCGCGCGGGTGGTCCATTGGTTTGAGCATCGGCGCGTCGCCCCCGGTGCGTCAACACACGTGCAAGCTGGCCTTTACCCTTTTGCGCCAGTGTGGCGTGATCGGTACGGCGAAAGCTGAGTGGGGCCCGACATGGCGCGTATCCTCCTGGCGGAAGATGATGATTCACTGAGAAGCTTCCTGGCGCTCAATTTGAAGCGCGCGGGGCACGAGGTGGAGGCGTACGAGGACGGCGACACGGCCTGGGCCGCGCTTGAGCGCGGCGCTTTCGATCTGTTGCTCACCGACATCGTCATGCCCGGTCTCGACGGGATCGAGCTGGCGCGGCGCGCCGCCGAACATGCGCCGCACATGAAGATCGTCTTCATCACAGGCTTTGCCGCCGTTGCGCTGTCCAAGGCTTCGGCCGCGCCGGCGCAAGCCAAGGTTTTGTCAAAGCCTTTCCACCTTCGTGACCTCGTCACCGAAGTGGAGCGCGTCATCGCCGCCTGAGTGCCGGCAGGTCCCGCGCGCGTCTTCGGCGCAGCGAGCGCATGCGCCCCCGATGAGACCAACGCCGCGGTTGCTGCGCTGCAAACACGCGCCGACGGCTGGCTTTTCCGGAAAAAATCCGCGTTGAGCCCTATGGCGTGCGCGGTGACGTCTGACGGATCGCGGTCGCTGCGTTCGGCGGACCGTCCGTCATCCTGGATGCGCCAAAGGCGCGTCCAGGATTCGGCGGCTGCAGCTGCGCGCCTGGATCCCAGTCTCGCGCAGGGCGCGAGCCCAGGATGACGAAAGGGGCAGGGTTCGCCTCACTTCCGTTCGTTCGAGATCACCGCCATCGTCACGCGCGACAGGCACACGAGCTTGTCCTCACCGTCCACAATCCGCACCGTCCACACCTGCGACGTGCGCCCACGCGATTCACAGCGGCCGGTCGCATAGACGAAGCCGTCGCGCGCCGGGCGGATGTGGTTGGCGTTGATCTCCATGCCAACCGCGACCGAATGCGAATTGTCGACGGCGAGGCTCGCGCCGACCGAAGCAACCGTCTCCGCCAGCACGACCGACGCTCCGCCATGCAGGCGCCCGAACGGTTGATGAACGCGCGCCGTCACCGGCATACGCGCGGTGAGCCAATCGGGTCCGGCCTCGATGAATTCGATGCCGAGGAAGCCTGGCATCGTCGCCGCGCCATTGGCGGTGATCGCCGCGAGATCGACGGTTCCGGCGTGCCAAATCGGAGTGGTCAAAGGCAAATCCCTCGTCTTGATCGAGAGGTCTTGCCGCGCGACTGCGTGCATGTCGAGGCGCCGCTGCGGCAGTCGGCGGGGTGGACATGCCTTGCGCCGGAATGCCACAGCGCGGTCATGAGCGATCTCCCTCCCTGCCCAGCCTGCGCCTCCAGCCTGACCTATGAGGATGGCGCCATGCTCGTGTGCCCGGAATGCGCGCACGAATGGACCGCCGCTGCCGCCTCACCCGCGGAGGACGCGGCCCGCATCGTCCGTGACGCCAATGGCGCCGAACTCAAGGACGGCGACAGCGTGACGGTCATCAAGGACCTTAAGGTCAAAGGGTCGTCGCTGGTCGTGAAAGTCGGCACGAAGGTCAAGAACATCCGCCTCATCGACGGCGACCACGACATCGATTGCAAAATCGACGGCATCGGCGCCATGGGCCTCAAATCGGAATTCGTCCGCAAGGCTTGAGGGCGTCCGTGCGTCCCGCCGTCAGCTCGCGAACTCCGGCAGGTTCGGATCATAGAGCGCATCGGCGCCAATCTTGACGCTTGCGGCGAGGCCGGGCGCGGCCGTCAGCACCGTTTCCGCATAAAATCCGACCAGCGCCTCCTGCGCCGTTGCGTGCTGCGGATCGTCGCCCGCGGCCGTCGCGCTCAGCACGCCACGCGCGAGCAGCACGGCGCCGACGACGTCGCCGGCGAGCTTCAAGTAAGGGGAAGCGCCCGCAAGCGCGTCGCGCTTATCGCCGGCGGCCAGGATAAAGGCGGTGGCGTCTTCCAGCGCCGCGGTCGCCGCATCAAGCCGCGCGGCGAGACGCTCGAGTGCGAACCGACCCACGGCGACGCAATCCCCCGCGACGGCTTTGGCTTCGCCAATAAGGGCGGCCATCGCCGCGCCGCCGTCGCCGGCGAGTTTGCGGCCGATCAAGTCGATCGCCTGGATGCCGTTGGTGCCCTCGTAGATCGGCGCGATGCGGGCGTCGCGATAGAATTGCGCCGCGCCGCCGTCCTCGACGAAGCCCATGCCGCCGTGCACTTGCACGCCGACGCTCGCCACCTCGACGCCCATATCGGTGCACCAGGCCTTGGCGATCGGCGTCAGAAGATCTTCGCGCGCCCGCCAGAAGGCGCGGTCTTCGTCCGGGCCGGAAAGCGCGCGATCGGCGGCGACCGCGGTGGCGTAGCAGATCGCCCGCCCGGCTTGGATTTTCGCTTTCATGCTCAGCAGCATGCGCCGCACGTCAGCGTGCAGGAGGATCGGAGCTGGGCCTTTCTCAGTCTGCCCCTCGGCGCGGCCTTGGCGGCGCTCGCGGGCATAGTCGAGGGCCTTCTGGTAGGCGGCTTCAGCAACGGCGACTCCTTGGAGCCCGACGTTGAGCCGCGCGGCGTTCATCATCGTGAACATGGCGGCGAGGCCGGCGTTCGGCCCGCCGACGAGCCAGCCGGTCGCGTCTTCGTAGGACATCGTGCAGGTGGGCGAGGCGTGGATGCCCATTTTCCGCTCGAGCCCGATACAGCGCACGCCGTTGCGCACGCCCGCGCGGCCGTCCGGCGTCGGCAGGTTCTTCGGCACGAGAAACAAGGACACGCCCTTGGAGCCCGGAGGGGCGTCGGGCAGCCGCGCGAGAACCAGGTGGACAATGTTGTCGGTGAGATCGTGCTCGCCCCAGGTGATGTAAATTTTCTGGCCGTTGATCGCGTACGACCCGTCGCCGTTCGGCGTTGCACGGCTCGTCAGGGCGCCGACGTCGGAGCCGGCCTGCGGCTCGGTGAGGTTCATCGTGCCGGTCCATTCGCCGGAGATGAGCTTCGCGAGGTAGGTTGCGTTCTGCTCTGGCGAGCCGTGCGCCTCCAGGCATTCGATGGCGCCAAGCGTCAGCATCGGGGCGAGCCCGAACGCCATGTTGGCGCCATGGACCATTTCATGGACCGCGAGCGCGACCGCTTTCGGCAAGCCTTGCCCACCATGGGCCTGGTCGGCGGCGAGCCCCTGCCAGCCGCCTTCTACGAAGCGCGCATAGGCTGCGGAGAAGCCGTCTGCTGAGCGGACGACGCCGTTTTCCAGCCGTACGCCCTCGCGGTCGCCGCTCTGATTAAGCGGAGCGAGGGTCTCGCCGGACAATTGAGCCGCGCCTTCGAGAATAGCGTTGAGAAGGTCAGGGTCGAGATCGCCGAAGGCGCCGTTCGTGCGGACGTCCCAGAGGCCAGCGGCGTGGTCGAGCGCAAAACGAATGTCTTTGATGGGGGCGTCGTAGGGCATCGCGCATCTCCGAGCCGCGCCTTGTGCCGGCATTTGCCGCCTTCGAGAAGGGGGCGTCGCGTAAAGGGAAACGGTCCGTTGATGGGCGGGGGCTGGACCGATCGTCGCAGCATGCCCATGTACAAGCCAGATGCCGGGGGCCAGCTCCGGCGTAGGAGAACCTATGCGCGCTTTCGCTTTGGCCTTGCTTGTCGCCGCCGCGCCTCTGGTGGCGGCCCCGCTCGCGGTCGCACCGGCCTTCGCCGCCGAACCCGCCGCGTCGAAGGATCTCACCGTTGTTCCCGCGGGAACCTATCAGCTGGACCCGACGCACACGAGCGTCGTCTGGCGCGTGAGCCATCTGGGCCTGTCGAACTATACGGCGCGGTTCGACAAAATCTCCGGCTCGCTCAAGGTCGATCCGAAGGCGCCCGAAGCCAGCTTCATCGCCGTCGCGATCGAAACGAACTCGGTGTCGACCGGCCTGCCGGCTTTCGACAAGAAAATCGCGACCGACTACTTCAAGGCGGAGACCGCGCCGAAGATCGAATTCCAGTCGGGCAAGGTGCAAAAGACCGGCGCGGACACCGCGATCGTCACCGGCAATCTGACGCTCGCGGGCGTCACCAAGCCCCTCACGCTCGACGTGAAATGGAACGGCGGCGGCTTCAACAAATACGCGCAGGCGTACGGCCTCGGATTTTCCGCAACCGGTAAGTTCAAGCGGTCCGACTTCGGCGTCACGCAAGTGGCCGGCGCGGTCGGCGATGAGGTCGAGCTGCTGATCCAGGCCGAGTTCGTCAACAAGGGCCAATGACGCCAGCGCGTCTGCGGCAAACGTCGCGCTGCTGTCGCGCGCACGTGATCAAGAGTTTTTTGGAAGCCCGGTGGCATTCGCCGGGCACGGAGGGGTAGTATGAAACTGAAGATGATGATCGGCGCTGCGGCGCTCGCTATGACGGCTATCGCCTGCAGCCCGCCTGCGCAGCAGGAAGCGCCCGCGGCTCCGGCGCCGGTCGCTCCCATTTCGGTGGATGTGCCCGCCGGCGACTACGGCCTCGATCTGACCCACGGCAGCCTGACCTGGAAGGTCAACCACATGGGGCTGTCGAACTACACGGCGCGCTTCGCGAAATGGGACGCGACGATCACGTTCGATCCGGCGAATCTCTCGGCGTCGAAAGTCGTCGCGACGATCGACCCGACCTCGGTGAAGACGGATTATCCGGGCGACTACAAGAAGTCGCACGCGCAAACCGGCTTCAAGAGCTGGGACGAAGACCTCGCCAAGAGCGACAAGTTCTTCAACGCCGGCAAGTTCCCGACGATCACCTTCACGTCGACCTCGGTTGAGACGACCGGCGAGAAGACCGGCAAAGTGACGGGCGACCTCACGTTCCTCGGCGTGACCAAGCCGGTGACGCTCGACGTGACCTTCAACGGCTCGAAGAACCCGCACCCGTTCGTGCCCGCCGCGGCGATCGGCTTCTCGGCGACCGGCGCGATCAAGCGCAGCGACTTCGGCGTGGCGTTCCCGCCGGGCGCGGTCGGCGATGACGTCCAAATCGTCATCGAAGGCGAGTTCATCCAAAAGGTGGCCGCTCCGGCGCCGACGAAGTAAGAAGACGCGCATGCGGCCCGGGCTTTGGCCCGGGCCGCCATCGCGCGCCGCTTGCGCCCCCGCGCGGCGCACAGACGCTATGGGGGCTCTATGAGGCCCCTCATGCGTTCGAGACGTTACACGCCGGTCGCCATAGCGCTGCATTGGCTCATCGCGATCAGCATCGTCTCTCTGATTTTCGTCGGCTGGTGGATGGGCGACGCGATCGAAGAGCCGCAATCGCGCGCCGCCGCCTATGCGGCCTTCCAAGTGCACAAAGCCTTTGGCGTCACTGTTCTCGTTCTGACGCTGGCGCGCCTGGTCTGGCGCCTCATGAACCCACCGCCGCCGCTCACCCAAGCCATGCCTGCCTGGGAGCGATTTGCCGCGCAGGCGACGCATGCTGCGTTCTACGCATTCGCCATCGGGATTCCGCTCGCGGGCCTCGTCTACGTCTCGACGGGCTGGGTCACGCATGACGACCGGCCATTCTCGGTCGCGACATCCTTCTTCGGCCTCTTCACGATCCCGCATCTGGCCTTCATCGAGGGCCTCGCGCCGGAAGCGCGCCGCGCCATCGCCTTCATGAGCATCAACGCGCACGGGAAGATGGCCTGGGGCGTGCTGATTCTGTTGGCCCTCCACGTCGGGGCTGCGCTCAAGCATCATTTCATCAACAAGGATGACGTGCTGGCGCGGATGGTTCCGGGCCTGCCGCTCCAAGGGGAGGCGGGCGAGCCTGCGCGCGATGGCGCGGCGCCATTCGTCGCCGGCGTCGCAGTTGCGCTCGCGCTCGGCGTCGGCGCGGCCCTCGCGGGCGGTCCCGAAAAGCCTTTCCCGAAAATCGAGGCTGCGCCCGCCGCAGAGCCTGCGCCGGCCGCCGCCGCAGCCGAGCCCGTCGCTGCGCCGCCGGTCGCTGGCGTTCAACGCTGGACGGTCGACGCCGCAAAATCGCGGATCGAATTCTCCGGTGTTCATGCCGGGAACGACTTCAAGGGACGGTTCGAAAGCTGGAGCGCCGACATCAGCTTCGATCCCGCCAAACTCGACCAGTCCACCGCGATCGTCCGCGTACAAACGGCCTCGGCGCGCACCGGCGACGGCACAAGGGACTCCTCGCTGACGGAATCGGAATGGTTCAATCCGGCGAAGTTTCCCAACGCGACCTTCACGGCGAAGAGCTTCAAGGCGCTCGGCGGCGACGCGTTTGAGGCCAAGGGCACGCTGACGATCAAGGCCAAGGCGATCCCGGTGGTTCTGCCGTTCGAGCTGAAGATCAAGGACGGCGAGGCGGACATGCGCGGCGCTCTGACGCTCGATCGCATGGCGCTGGATCTCGGCGTCGCGTCCGATCCGAGCGCGGAATGGGTCAGCAAGGCGATCAAGGTGGAGATCCGCGTACGGGCCGAGCGCGCGCCGTGACCATTGCGCACGCCGATGCGGCCGGGATCGCCCGCGCCGCCGCGGCGATCCGCGAGGGCCGCCTCGTCGCCATGCCGACCGAGACCGTCTACGGCGTCGCGGCCGACGCGACGAACGCTGAAGCCGTCGCCCGCATCTACGCCGCCAAAGGCCGCCCGCGCTTCAATCCGCTCATTGCGCATGTGCCAGACCTCGCCGCGGCGCTCGAACTCGCCGACCTGCCGCCCGCCGCGCACGCGCTGGCGCGAGCGTTCTGGCCCGGGCCGCTGACGCTCGTCGCGCCGCGCCGGTCGGGCTGCACAGTCGCAAGTCTTGCGACCGCGGGGCTCGACTCCATCGCGGTGCGCGCGCCGGCGCATCCGGTCGCGCAGGCGCTCCTGCAGGCCTGCGGACGTCCGCTCGCCGCGCCGAGCGCCAATCGCTCCGGCCATGTCAGCCCCACGCGCGCCGCGCACGCAGAGGCCGATCTGGGCGCCCATCTCGCGCTCACGCTCGACGGTGGGCCGTGCGCTGTCGGGCTTGAATCCACGATCGTCGGCTTTTTCGGCGCGGCGCCGGTTCTGTTGCGGCCGGGCGGTCTCGCACGCGCGGCGATCGAGGCGCTTGTCGGGCCTCTGGCGGCTCCACAAGGCGGAAGCATCCAGGCGCCGGGTCAATTGGCGAGCCATTACGCCCCGCGCGCGCGTTTGCGTCTGGACGCGATCGCGCCGGAGGAGGGCGAGACCTATCTCGCCTTCGGGCACGGCGGGCCGGCAGGCGCCGAAAATCTCTCGGCGCGCGGCGATCTCGTTGAGGCGGCGGCGCGGCTGTTTGATCTGCTGCGCGAGATCGATGCGCGCGGGGTCTCAGCGATCGCGGTGGCGCCAATCCCCGCTGAAGGGCTGGGCGAGGCGATCCGAGACCGATTGGCCCGCGCCGCCGCGCCGCGCTGACAGCACGCGCGGCGCGGCGTATCGTTTCCCATGGACAACGACCAGCCTGCTCTCTTCGAACGCCTCGCCAACCGCCTCGGCCGCGGCGGCTGGACGAACGATCCCGACCTTCTCGCGCCGCACCTCGTGGAATGGCGACAGCGCTATCGCGGCGCGACGCCCTTCATGGCGATGCCGGCCTCAACGCAAGAGGTCGCCGACGTCGTGCGCCTGTGCGCCGACGTGCGTATGCCGATCACGCCGCAAAGCGGCAATACGGGTCTCGTCGGCGGTCAGATTCCCGAAGGCGAAGTTCTCCTGTCGCTCAAACGTATGAACCGGATCCGGAACATCGATGCGGCCGACGACAGCCTGGTCGCCGAGGCCGGCTGCATTCTCGCCGACGTCCACACGGCCGCGGCGGGCGTCGATCGGCTGTTTCCGCTGAGCCTTGGATCGCAAGGTTCGGCGATGATCGGCGGTCTCGTTTCGACCAACGCCGGCGGCGTGCACGTCGTGCGCTACGGCATGATGCGCGATCTCGTCCTGGGACTGGAAGTCGTGCTCGCGGACGGTTCGGTGCTGCCGGGCCTCAAGAGCCTGCGCAAGGACAATACCGGCTATGATCTGCGCCAGATCTTCATCGGCGCTGAGGGCACGCTTGGGATCGTGACGGCGGCCACGCTGCGTCTATTTCCAAAACCGGTCGAGCACGTGGTTGCGGTCGCCGGCCTCATGAGCGCCGCCGATGCGCTCGCCTTTTTCCATCTCGCCCGCGCACGCACCGGTGCGCTGGCGGCGTTCGAGATCATGAACCGGCTGTCGGTCGACGTCTGCGTCCGCCACATGCCGGGCGTGCGCGACCCGTTCGCAATGGCGCCGGCCTTCGTGGCGCTCGTCGAGTTCGAATCGGTGCGCGGGGAGGGGCTGGAAAGCGCGGTCGAGGACGCCCTTGCGGAAGCGATGGAGGCCGGTCTCGTGATCGACGCGACGATCGCGAAATCAACTGCCCAGGAGCGCGCCTTCTGGAAGCTGCGCGAGGAAATCCCCGCCGCACATCGCCTGGAGGGGGCGCAGGTCAATCTCGACGTGTCCGTGCCCGTCAGCGCCGTGCCGCAGCTTCTCGATATGGCGGGCGCGACGGTCGAGCGCGTGGCGCCGGGCGCGCGTGTGATCGCGTTCGGCCACGCCGGCGATGGCAACATCCATTACACGATCCTGCAGCCGGTCGGCGCTGATCCTGCGGCGTTCCCCGGCGCGGCGCTCGTGGAGGCGGTGCAGGACGACGTGGCGCGCCTCAACGGCTCCATCTCGGCGGAACACGGCATTGGCGTGCAACGGAAGCACGAGCTGCCGCGCTACAAATCGCCCGTCGCGCTTGCGGCCATGCGTTCCCTCAAGGACGCCTTCGATCCGCACCGCATCCTCAATCCGCGCGCGATGATTTGACGGCGGGCGCATCGTCCTCGTCGTCGATCAGGATGCGCTCGGCCGCGCCCTCGAGGTCATCGTACTGGCCGCTGCGCATCGTCCACAGGAACGCGCCGAGGCCCACGACGCCCATGAAGATCGTTGCGGGGATGAGGTAGATCATCGCGTCCATGGCGTGCCTTTCCCGGGCGTTCGCGCGAGGCGCAACGCATTGAGCGTGACGGCGAGGGAAGAGCCCGCCATGGCGAGAGCGGCGATGAAGGGCGTGACAAATCCAAGCGCCGCGGCGGGAACCGCGACCGCATTGTAGAGCGCAGCGAACGCGAAGTTCTCAAGCACGCGCCGGTGCGCGCCACGCGCCACGTCGATCGCTTCGCACAAGGGCGCCAGCGCATCGCCCTGGAAGACGATGTCGGCGGCGGCCTGGGCGGCGTCGATGGCGGCGGTCGGCGAGGCGGAGGCGTCGGCGGCGGCGAGAGCTGCGGCGTCGTTGAGGCCGTCGCCGACCATCAGAACGCGCCGCCCCTGCGCGCGCAACGCCGTGAGCCGGGCCATCTTCTGCGCCGGCGTCTGCTCGGCGTGGACGACGTCGATCCCGGCCGCACGCGCGGCCGAGGCGACGGCTTCGCGCCGGTCGCCGGACAAGAGCTCCACGGCGAGCCCCCGCGCCTTGAGAGCGGCGACGGTTGCAGCGGCGTCAGGGCGCAGCGCATCGACGAACGCAAATCGCTGCGCCGGCTCGCCCGCCCGTGCGAACCAGAGCTCGGTCTCGCCCGCGACGGCATCATCCGATCCCGGATCTACGAAACTGCGCTTGCCAAGTCGCGCGGGCGCGCCGTCGATCGTCGCCTCGACGCCTGAGCCGGGGATTTCGCGCACGTTCTCCGCCGGTGCGCCGGGGCCCGCGGCCTCGACGAGCGCGCGCGACAGCGGGTGGCGCGAGGCCCGAGCCAGTGACGCCGCCTGCGCCAAGGCCGCCGGATCTACCGTGCCAACGAGGCGCGGCCGCCCGAGCGTCAGGGTGCCGGTCTTGTCCAGAACGACGACGTCCACGCGCGCCAGGCGTTCCAATGCATCACCCGATTTCACCAGAACACCACGCTTGAAGAGGCGCCCGGTGGCCACGACCTGAACGGCGGGCGCGGCGAGGCCAAGCGCGCACGGGCAGGTGATGATGAGCACCGCGGCGGCGTTCATCAGCGCTATGCGCCAGGACGCGTCGGGAACCAGCATCCAGGCGAGGAATGTCAGGCCCGCGAGCGTATGCACGATCGGCACGTAAAGCGCGGCGGCCTTGTCGGCGAGGCGCACATGCGCGCTGCGGGATTGCTCGCCGGCTTCGATGAGGCGTGCGAGATCAGCGACGAGAGATTGGTCGGCGCGCGCCGTCGCGCGCACGCGCAGCGGGCGTGTGAGATTGACGATGCCGGCATGAACGACATCGCCGACGCGGGCGGGCGCCGGCGCGCTCTCTCCGGTGACGAGCGCGCGGTCGATCTCGGAGTTTCCCTCGATGATCAACCCATCCACGGGCGCGCGTTCGCCCGCAGCCAGCATGACGACGTCGCCGACCTCGATGTCGCGCGCTGCGATCCGCGTCGCGGTCCCGTTCGGATCGATGCGGGTCGCGGTCAGGGATTGCAGCGCCAGGACGTCCTTTGCGGCGGTGCGGGCGCGCTCTCGAAGCGAATGGTCGAGCCAGCGGCCGATCAGCAGCAGGAACAGCAGCATTACGACGCCGTCGAAATAGGCGTGTGCGCCGCCGAGCGCGGTCTCCGAAATCGACACTGCAAGAGTAAGAAGGACGCCGATCGAAATCGGCACGTCCATGTTGGCGCGCCCCTTTCGCAGAGCGCGCCAAGCCGAGATGAAGAAGGGCTGTCCGGCATAGAGCGCACAGGGGATCGCGATCAGCGCGGAGATCCAGTAGAAGCCCGTGCGCGTTCCGGCGCCGAGCTCGCCGCCCGCCCAGATCGGCACTGAAAACATCATCACGTTCATGGCGCCGAAGCCTGCAACGACCATCCGCCACAACAGGCTTCGTCCCTCGGCATCGATCGCGCGCTGGCTTTTTTCAGGGTCGAACGGCGACGCCGGGAAGCCCAAGCCTTCAACGGTCGCAACGATTGCGGATGGGCTCTGCGCGCCTGGCCGCCACGTCACGGCGAGACGCTGGGCGCCGAGGTTGAGGCGGGCGTCCTCTACGCCGGGTAAAGCGAGCAGGCCGCGCTCGATCTTGGCGATGCAGGCGGCGCATTTCGCACCTTTGACGGACAATTCGAGCCGCGCCCGGCCGGCGCGATCGATCCGTACGAACGGCGTCGGGTCAGATGGCGCTCGATCGGCGGCGTCGACTGCGCGCGGCGACGGCGCAAGCGCGATATCAAGGTTCGCCACTACGCCCCGCCATTGGTCAGACGCGCGCCGATATCGAAAGTGGCGCTCCCGCGCGTCGCGCGCACTGCAAGGTCCCAGGCGCCCGCTTGCAGGTCGCCGGCCGGCGCGATGTAGGTTCCACCGCCCGTCGACGAGAAGACCAACGTGCGATCGGCCTTGGTTGTCGCCGGGCGGCGCAAGCGCCCGGTTACGGTGGCGCCGGTGAGAGGTTCGCCCTTGGCGTCGCGCAGACGCAGCGTGACAATTGCGCCGCCGTTGCCGGAGCCCAGGCTTGCTTCGGCTGTCCATCCGAGCGCGGCCTGTTTGGCGCGTTCGGCCAAAGTCTCGTTGTAACGATTGCCCTGGACATAGGAATTGCGGATGTCCTCGCCGGGGAAGGTGCGCACCGCGATCACCGAGAACCCCACGTCGACGCCGATCACGACCGCGAAAAACGTGAGCAGCATCGCCAGGACATGCCAGCCGCGCAGAATGAAGCCGGCTCCGGGCTCAGGAGATTTAGCGTTCGTCATCGCGTTCACGGCGACCTCCACTCAAGAATGCGGTCTCGTGGCGATCGGTCTGGCCGGTCGCCCGATCAGTGAGGCGGAAAGCGATCTCCCGCCGCTCGTCGTCCAGATCCGCCGTGGGCAACGCGACGTAGATGTGGGTCTCGGTGACCGCATCCGCAGCGACGTTCAAATGCACGGCGCCGTCGACGACATGGGACCCGGGGATGGTGATGACCGCTTCAGGCGCATCCTCGACCGCGATTTCGACTTCACGGACGCGCGGCTCCATGTTCACGACCTTCAAAGCATAGCCGTTTCGAACCGATCCGTCGGACAGCATGACGAAAGCGGGGTTGCGGTCGCGGATGACGCTGAGGTGCAGCGTTTGGCGCGTCGCAAGCGAATACAGCATGAGCGTCGCGACGCCGACGATCGATAGCGCGTAGATCGCAGTGCGATAGCGGACGAAATCGAAACGCGGCGCCTCGCCCTTGGCGCGGCGCGCTATGTTCAGGTCGGTGTCGTAGGCGATCAGGCCCTTCGGGCGGCCGATCTTCTCCATGACGCTGTCGCACGCATCGATGCACAGGGCGCAATTGATGCACTCGAGCTGCAGGCCATCGCGAATGTCGATGCCCTGCGGGCAAACGACGACGCATTGCTTGCAGTCGATGCAGTCGCCGCGGCCGTCCCAGGTCTCGCCCTTGCGGTGCGATCCGCGCGGTTCGCCGCGATCAGTGCGGTAGGTCACGGTGAGGGATTGCTCGTCCATCATCGCGGCCTGAATGCGCGGCCAGGGGCAGAGATAGGTGCACACCTGCTCGCGCATCGTGCCGGCGAGCGCATAGGTCGTGAAGGTCAGAAGGCCGACGAACCCGTAGATGACGGGCGAGGCGCTCCCGCTGAAAATTCCGCTCGCGAGGGTGGGCGCATCGCCGAAATAGAACACCCAGGCGCCGCCCGTTGCCGCAGCGATCGCGATCCAAGCCGCGTGCTTGACCGCCTTCTTTCCGATTTTCGACAGCGTCCAGCCCTGCTTGGCGAGCCTGATCTGGGCAGCGCGATCGCCTTCGATGCGGCGTTCGACGAACAGGTAGAGGTCCGTCCACACGGTCTGCGGGCAGGCATAGCCGCACCAGACGCGGCCGAAGAGCGAGGTGAACAGGAAGAGGCTGAGGGCGGCCAGGATCAAAAGGCCGGTGACGTAGTAAACTTCCTGCGGCCAAAGCTCGATCGGCCCGAACCAGAACCGACGCCCCTCGAAATCCACCAGAACGGCCTGATCGGGGCGTCCCGGGCCGCGGTCCCAGCGGATCCAGGGCGTGACGTAATAGATGCCGAGGAGCACGACGACGATCGCCCATTTGGCGCGACGGAAGGCGCCTTGGGCCACCTTCGGATAGATCGGCTCGCGCTTCTTGTAGAGCTTGCGGTACGCTACCGATCCGACAGCCGCCACGTCGGCGCGCTCGACGCCATGCGCGGCGTGTCCGTCGTGGTCGGCGCCGGGCAATGGTGCGGGAGGCGTGCGGACATCCATGTCAGCGCGTCGGGTTCGGAGCTGCGAGCGCGGGGGCGCCCGTCGGATCCGCCGCGGACGTGGTTTCGCCGCCGCCAAGGGAGTGCACGTAGATCGCGAGCGCGCGAATAGTTCCGGGATCGAGGCGTTGCTCCCATGTCGGCATCACGCCGCCGGCGCCTGAATGGATCTGCGCAACGATGGCGGTGCGCAGCGAGGTCCAATCCTTCTCCGCGACGGCTGCGGGATCGGCTTTGAGGTACAATCCGGTGGTCAGGTTCGGCGCGCCCAAGTCCCGATTTCCCTTGCCGTCGGCGCCGTGGCAGGCGGTGCATTGTTCGGCGAAGATCGCAGCGCCGCGGGCGGCCGCCTCTGCCTTCGCGGGGCCGCCGGCCAGGCTGACGACGTATTCCGCCGCATCGGCGATCTGCTTTTCATCGAGCAGTTGGTCTGCGCCGTAGGCGGGCATTTGGGAGAAACGGGCTTCTGGATGGTCGGAGCGGATGCCGACCCGGAGCGTCGTTTCGATCGCCTCCAGCGTGCCGCCCCAAATCCAGACGTTGTCGTTGAGATTGGGGTAGCCTTTGGCGCCCTGCGCGCCAGCGCCGTGGCAGGTGGCGCAATTGTCGCCGAATGCCGCCCGTCCCGCCGCGCGGGCGAAAGTCATGAGGGCGGGGTCCTGCTCGGCCTGTTCTGCGCTCACCTGCATGAGACGGGCGAATTCCGGCGCGCGTTGGGATCGCAGCGAATCGAGTTCCTGCGCGACGACGGCGCGATCGGAATAATTGCGCACCCCATGCGTAAAGCCATTCAGCGTCGGCCAGGCCGGCATCATGACCCAGTAAACCGCCGAGAAGGCGATCGTGGCGTAGAAGATGATCAGCCACCAGCGCGGCAACGGGTTGTCGAGCTCCTTGATCCCGTCCCACTCGTGGCCGGTCGTGGCGACGCCGGAGACGTCGTCGATCTCATTGCGTTGTTCGCTCATTGATCGATCTCCTCGTCGAGGTCCTTGTCGAGCGGCATGGATGCCGCGCGATCGAATTTGGCCTGGTTGCGGGGCCAAAGCGCGTAGGCGAGCACGAGCGCAAACAGCGCAGCGGCGTAGAGCATGCCCCAGGTTTGGGCGAATACGGCGACCGTTTCGTACGTCATGGCGGTCTCCTCAGCGGCGATTGGCGGGCGCGTCGGCCTGATAGGTCGAGAAATCGACCGTCGTGCCGAGCATCTGCAGGTAGGCGATCAGGGCGTCCATTTCGCTTACGCCTGGCTGGCCATCGAAGTTCCGGACCTGGGCCTTGGGATAGCGCTGCGCGACCGCTTCCGAACCGTCCGCATTCGGATCGGCCTGGGCGAGCACGTCGGCGCGGGCGTTTGCGATCATGTCGTCGGTGTAGGGAACCCCGACGGCCTTGTGGGCGGCGACTTCGGCGATCACGGCGTCCGGGCTGATCTCCTTCTTTAGGAGGAACGCGTAAGGCGGCATCACCGACTCGGGCACGAGCGAGCGCGGATCGGCGAGGTGGTCATTGTGCCATTGGTCGGAATACTTGCCGCCGACGCGCGCGAGATCGGGACCGGTGCGCTTGGATCCCCACTGGAACGGATGGTCGTACATGCTCTCGGCGGCGAGGCTGTAATGGCCGTAGCGTTCCACTTCGTCACGCAGCGGTCGGATCATCTGCGAGTGGCAGACGTAGCAGCCCTCACGCATGTAGATCCGCCGGCCGGCGAGTTCGAGCGGCGAGTAGGGGCGAACGCCGTCGACCTTTTCGATGGTGCTTTCCAGGTAGAAGAGCGGGGCGATCTGCACGAGGCCGCCGATCGAGACGACGACGAGAATGCAGACGACGAGGAGCAGAGAGTGCTTCTCAAGGATACGGTGACCGGACCAGATGGACATCTTGGGTCCTCCTCTCATTCGGCCGGCACGGCGCTGGGCGCCGAAGCCGGAGCAAGTTCAGAAGCCGCCACGTCGCCGCGCGCCGTGCGCCACAGATTGTAGGCCATGATCAACGCGCCGATCAGGTAGAGGGCGCCGCCGAGCGCGCGGACCTCGTAAGCGATGTGCGATGCAGCGACGGTCTCGACAAACGAGTATTGTAGGAAGCCAAGCTCGTTGTAAGCGCGCCACATGAGGCCCTGCATGATCCCAGAGACCCACATCGACGTGATGTAGAGAAGGATGCCGACGGTCGCGATCCAGAAGTGCCAATCGACGAGCTTCAGCGAGAACAGGCGCTCGCGTTTCCAGAGCCATGGCGTCAGCGCGTAAAGTGCGCCGAAGGAGACGAAGCCGACCCATCCGAGCGCGCCGGAATGGACGTGTCCGATTGTCCAGTCGGTGTAGTGCGAGAGCGCGTTGACGGCGCGGATCGACATCACCGGACCTTCGAACGTCGACATGCCGTAGAAGGCGACCGAAGCGACCAGCATGCGCAAAACCGGATCGGTGCGCAGCTTGTCCCAGGCGCCCGAAAGCGTCATCAGGCCGTTGATCATGCCGCCCCAGGACGGCATCCACAGCATCACCGAGAACGTCATGCCGAGCGTTTGGGCCCATTGCGGCAGCGCGGTGTAGTGCAGGTGGTGGGGACCGGCCCAGATGTAGATGAAGATCAGCGCCCAGAAGTGCACGATCGACAGACGATACGAGTAGACCGGACGGTTCGCCTGCTTCGGAACGAAATAGTACATGATCGCGAGGAAGCCCGCGGTCAGGAAGAAGCCTACGGCGTTGTGGCCGTACCACCATTGCGTCAGCGCGCTCTGGACGCCCGCCATCAGGCTCACGCTGGTGCCTGAAAAGGCGGTGACCGGGAGCGCGAGGCTGTTGACGATGTGCAGCATCGCGACGGTCACGATGAAGGCGAGATAGAACCAGTTCGCGACGTAGATGTGTGGCTCTTTGCGCTTCCAGAGCGTACCGAGGAAGACGCCGAGATAGGCGACCCAAACGATCGTCAGCCAGAGGTCGGCGTACCATTCGGGTTCGGCGTATTCCTTGCCCTCGGTGATGCCCATCAGATAACCCGACGCAGCGATCGCCAGGAAAAGCTGGTAGCCCCAGAACACGAACCAGGCCCAGAGCCCGCCCGCTAGCCGCGCTTTCGTCGTGCGCTGCACGACGTAGAAGCTCGTTGTGAGAAGCACGTTGCCGCCGAAAGCGAAGATCACCGCCGAGGTGTGCAGCGGCCGCAGGCGCCCGAAGTTCAGGAAGCCGAAATCGGGGAAGTAGAAGAGAGAAGGGTAGGCGAGCTGCAGCGCGATCACGAGACCGACGAGCAGGCCGACCACGCCAAAGAACATCGATGCGATGACGCCGGCCTTGACGATCAGGTCGTTGTATTTGCTTTCCGCGCTGCCCTTCGGCGTCATCGATGCGAGGAAGACGCCCGCAAGGCCAAGCGCCATGGCGGCGAGCATCGCGTACATGTGAAATTGAAACATCGTCTCGTGCGTGCGCGCCGCAGCGATCAGCGCGTAAGCCGCGACGGCGGTCAGCACCGCGCCGACGGTCAAGCCGTCGATGCGTGCGCCGCTCTTTTTGACGGCCGTGCTCATGCAAGCCCCCTTCTCTTCTGGCGGCCAGACATGTCCCGCAGGCGTCAGCACGCTGGAATTGGCTCAAAGTCGTAGGCTGAGCGGCGTGCGAACGGATACGCTCACAAACTCACATCAAACGCCATGTGGATTGGTCAACGCGCGGCAACCCGTCGCGATTGAGGTCCGCTGGCGCGGGGCCCTGCGTCAAACCGTCCCTGGACGCGGCGACCGGGCAGGCGCTCGGGTGGCGCACGCGCCTTTTAGGCGCAGACGGAGGACCAGATGCGCAAAGCAGGGGTGAGCGCGTGGGGCGGCATGCGCTTTGGCGCCCGTCAGGCCATGGGTTTGGTGATGGGGGCGCTCGCGATTTGGCTTGCCGTCGCCGCGTCTCAGGCTGAGGCGCTTTCGGCGCTGACAGCCCATGCAAGCTGGTGCATCAGCGGCGGCGAGGGGGCGGCGCCGAACGAATCTCCAACGTTCCTCGGACATTGCATGTTGTGCTGGAGCTCGGCTGGCGCGGCCTTCGCCGCGGCCGGGCTCCTGGCGTCCGGCGGACGTCGTTGATCGGACGCTCTTGCGCCCGGCGCAGGGCTTCATTATACCCCGGCCTCCCCCACCGGTAGGGCGCGTAGCTCAGCGGGAGAGCACCACGTTGACATCGTGGGGGTCACAGGTTC